>JAGONM010000017.1 GCA_017993055.1 Armatimonadota bacterium | reverse complement strand
GAAGTGCAGGGCCCTCGGAGACCCACCGGACAGACAGTCAGGGCTTATCTCTCGCGTGAAGGCAGAGGTGGCGAAGGTCCGGCCGGACCTCCGGCTCGAAACGATCGCCTATCACAAGACCATCGCGCCGCCCGAGTCGTTCCCGATGGACGAAGACACGCTGATTGACATCTGCCCGATCAGCCAGTGTTTCGAGTACCAGATCTACGATGACCGCTCGGACGTGAACGCCGGCTACGTGTCGAATATCAGGGCCTGGCGCAACACTTTCGGGGGCGACATCAGCATCTACTCGTACTACCGCAAGTACGCGTGGAAGTCGCTCCCGGTCGTCTTTCCTCCATATATGCAGAGAGACCTCGAGTTCTACTGCGACGTGTGGCTGAACGGCATCTCTACCTACGCCGAGCCGGGCGACTGGTTCACCTATGAACTCAACCATTACTGCCTGAGCCGCCTTGCGGAAGACCCGGAGCAGGACGCCGCCCCACTCATCGGCGAGTTCTGCGAGGCGCGGTACGGCGCGTCGGCTTCGGCCATCGCGCCCGCCCTGCTCGACCTTGGGAGCATCGTCCGCCGGTACGGGAGCATCCCCGGAACGTCGCTCAAGTCCGCGGACGAGATCGCCGAGCGGCAGACCAGGCTGCAGAAGCACATCGAAACGATCAAGGCAGAGATCGGCAGGAATAGGGACGCCGGCATATCGTTCAACCTGAACCGCCTCCTGTTGGTCTTCGAATACGCGCTCAGGGACCTCGAAATCCAGCACAGTCGGGCATCCGGCTCGCCGGCCGAGGAGACGAAGAAGCTTATCTCAGACCTGTCGGCGTTCCTGAAGGCGCACGAGGGCGAGGGAGTCTTCGTCTTCCACAGCCGGACGGAGCCTGCGAGGCTCGCCGCGAGCTACGGGATCAAGGAGTGACCGCGCCCGTCGCTTTACAACCTCATCGTTCTCCCGTATGATACTCCCTGACCATGAACTCGTCCGCCAAGCATGACGAAACTCCCGCACCCGCGCGCGGATTGACACTCCGCGCGGTCGTCCTCGCGCTGATACTCGCCGCTGTGAACGACTACTGGCTCGTGCAGCTCGAAGTCGTGCGGATATCGTACCCGACCTACGGCTCGCCGTTCTACAACTGCATCTTCACGCTGCTGCTGCTCACCGCCGCCAACTTCGCTCTGCGCCGGTACCGGCCCGGACTCGCCCTGAGCCGGGTCGAGCTGATAACGATCTACGCGATGCTCTCGATCACGAGCGGGGTCTGCTCGCACCTGATGCTGATGCCGCTGGTATCGGCGATGGGGTACGCGTACTTCTTCCAGACGCCGGAGAACGGGTGGGACAAGCTGTTCATCGAGCGACTGCCGCACTGGCTGCTGGTGAGAGACCCGGAGAGCCTGAAGAACTTCTACTACGGCAACTCGACGCTCTACGACCCGGCCAATTTCATGCCGTGGATCGGCCCGGTCATCCTGTGGTCGGCGTTCACGGCGGTGCTGCTCTTCACGATGCTCTGCATCAACAGCATCCTCCGCAAGCAGTGGGTGGAGTCGGAGCGGCTGACGTACCCGATCATCATGCTGCCGCTGGAGATGACCGAGGAGTCCGGATCGCTGTTCAGGAACCGGCTCTTCTGGCTCGGGTTCGGCATTGCCGGGACGCTCACGATGGCCGCCGCGCTGAACTACCTCTACCCCTCGATCCCGGCGATCCGCATCATCCGGCGGAACGTCGGGCAGTATATCGTCACGCCGCCGTGGAACGCGATGGGCTCGATCATCGTCGGCTTCTACTTCTGGGCGATCGGGATCGCGTTCCTGATGCCGCTCGAGCTGTCGTTCTCGTGCTGGTTCTTCTACTGGATCGCCAAGTTCCAACTGGTCGCGAGCAACGCCATGGGCCTGCACGAGCTTCAGGTGGTCGGCGGAGAGTTCGACAAGGCATATCCATTCCTCTACTCGCAGGCCTACGGCGCGTACGCCGGGTTCTTCGTGATGAGCATGTGGGCGGGCAGGCACTACCTGAAGCGCGTCTTCCGGACGGCGTTCCTGGGCACGAAGGAGGAGGACGAATCGCGGGAGGCGATCGGCTACCGGACCGCGATCATCGGGGCGGTCGGCGGGGTGCTCTTCCTCTGCGCCTTCGCGCTCAGGATGGGGATGTCCGGGTGGGTCGTGGCGCTCTTCTTCATGCTGTACTTCATCCTGGCGATCGTCGTGAGCCGCATCCGAGCGGAACTCGGGTTTCCGATGGCGGACATGTACCCGATGGGTGCGCAGTACCTGATGACGACGGCGCCCGGTTCGCAGAACCTCGAAGCGCAGGACCTGGTGGGGTTCGCGATGTTCACCTGGTTCAACAAGAGCTACGGGAGCCACCTCGCGCCGCATCAGGCGGAGGCGCTCAAGCTCTCGGAACGCGCGGGGATGGGCGCGCGGCGGATGTTCGTCGCACTGATGATCGCCGGGGTCCTCGCGATGCCGCTCGGCTTCTGGCAGCTTCTGCAGATGTACTACCACAACGGGGCGGCCACCGCGAACGTCGAGTTGTACGGACTGCTTCACGGAAACCAGACTTGGAACCAGCTTGCGGGGTGGCTGAAGCAACCTCAGCCTGCGAACCTGCTGGGGGTGGCGTTCGTCGGAGTGGGATTCGCCGTCTCGATGGCGTTGGGATGGATGCGCCTGCGGTTCATCGCGTTCCCGTTCCACCCGCTGGCATACGCGCTGGCACCTTGCTGGGGGATAGCGCAGATCTGGCTGCCGATCTTCATCGGGAGCACCGCGAAGTTCCTCGTCCTGCGGTTCGGCGGGCTGCGAAGCTACCGCCAGGCGCTCCCCTTCGTCTTCGGCCTCATCCTCGGCGAGATCGCGATCGGCTCGCTCTGGACGATCATCGGAATCATCCTCGGCATCCCTACCTACGACTTCTGGCCGGGGAAGGTGGGGTAGCTCAGTCATTTGACCAAGGCGCTCTCCATCCTGTAGAATAGCCCCTCGGAGAGACAGGGTCCGATGCCCCACTGCTCCGGCACTCCAACATTCCATAGGTTAGTCATGTTCAAGATTTGCGTGTGCATCAAACAGGTCCCGGCGACGACTGAAGTAAAGATCGACCCGGAGACCAATACCCTCGTCCGCGAGGGAGTAGAATCGCAGGTCAATCCCTTCGACCTCTATGCCCTCGAGGAGGCCGTCCGCGTCAAGGAACGCTTCCAGGAGAAGGGCGATGAGGCCACGGTGACCGTCATCAGCATGGGCCCACCCCAGGCCGAGGCCGCGCTCCGCGAGGCGATCGGCCTCGGCGCGGATGAAGCGATCCTGCTCTCCGACCGGGCATTCGCCGGCGCGGACACCTGGGCGACGTCATACGCTCTGGCCATGGCGCTTAACAAGCTCGAGCCGAACCTCGTCCTCTGCGGGATGCAGGCGATTGACGGCGACACTGGCCAGGTCGGCCCGGGGATCGCGGTCCACATGGACTACGCGCAGGCGACGTACGTCTCGAAGATCGAGGAACTCGACGCGAAAAAGATCACGGTCAAGCGGCTCGTCGAGCAGGGCTACGAGGTCTGCTCCGTCAAGATGCCCGTCGTGCTGACCGTCGTCAAGGAGATCAACGAGCCGAGAACACCCTCCCTGCGGGGCAAGATGAACGCGAAGAAGGCGGAGATTCCCGTGTGGACGGCGGCCGACATCGAGGCCCCGGCGGAGAAGCTCGGGCTGCAGGGATCGCCGACTCAGGTCGTGAAGGTGTTCAGCCCGCCGCACCGCGAGGGCGGAGAGAAGTGGGAAGGCGAGCCGGCCGAGTTGGCCGAGAAGCTCGCGGGGCTGTTGAAGGAGTTGGAGATAGTCTAGATGTCAATCCGAGTCATTGAAGATAAGTGCAACGGCTGCGGCCTGTGCGTGAAATCGTGCCCGGTGGCGGCGATCGAAGTAAGCAACAAGATGGCGATCATTGACATCGAGCTGTGCAACTACTGCAGTTCGTGCGTCACGGCATGCCGGTTCAAGGCGATCGCCATTGAGATAGACAAGCAGCCGAAGGAAGACCTCAGCCAGTACAAGGACGTCTGGGTCTACGGCGAGCAGTTCAAGGGCCACATCGCGCCGGTAGTTCATGAGTTGATCGGCGCGGGCCGCCAGCTCGCGGACGATCGCGGCTCCGACCTCTGCGTCGTGGTGCTGGGGAACAATCTCGAGAAGGCCGCGGCAGAACTCGCCGAGTACCCGGTAGACAAGGTCTTCCTCTACGAAGCCCCCGAGCTTGCCGACTACGACGGCGAGCGGTACTCCCGCGTGCTCTCGGACCTCGTGCGCCAGATGAAGCCGGAGATCATGCTCGCCGGCGCGACGACTCAGGGCCGCTCGTTCATGTCGCAGGTGGCGATCCGGCTCTACACCGGCCTGACCGCCGACTGCACCGGTCTGGCGATCGGCAAGGATGACGGGCTGCTCTACCAGACGCGCCCTGCTTTCGGCGGGAACGTCATGGCGACGATCCTGTGCCCGTATACTCGCCCGCAGATGGCGACCGTCCGGCACAAGGTCTTCCCGACGAGCCCCAAGCGCGAGAACGGAGCGCGCGCCGAGGTCGTCAAGCTGAATGCCAAGCCTCAGCTCTTCAGTTCGAGAAGCGAGATACTCGACTTCATCGAGGAGATCGAGTGCGCGGTGAACATCGTCGAGGCGGACATCATCGTCTCGGGCGGCCGGGGGATCCAGGACCCGTCGAACTTCGCGCTGCTCAACGAACTGGCGAACGAACTCGGGGCGGCGGTCGGCGCGAGCCGCGCGGCGGTGGACGCGGGATGGATTCCGTACTGCCACCAGGTCGGCCAGACCGGCAAGACGGTATGCCCGAAGCTCTATATCGCCTGCGGAATCAGCGGGGCGGTCCAGCATCTGGCGGGGATGTCGTCGTCGGACACGATCATTGCGATCAACAAGGACCCGAACGCGCCGATCTTCCAGGTGGCGAGCTTCGGATTCGTGGGCGACTGCCTCGAGATCGTGCCAATGCTCACGAAGCGCATCCGCGCGATGAGGGGGCAGGCGGTCAACGCTTAAGTCATATCGGTCCCGTGGGTCGTATAGGACAGATATGACTCGTGGGACCTATGCTCAGAAGATGAACGTACGGTAGGTGCTTATCCCCAGTGCCCAGCCAATGAGCGACCAGATCGAGGCCACGACGTAGTCCCCCAGGATCAGCCCCATGAAGAACGGGAGCGCCATCCGGTAGCCCTTCACCCCGCCGTAGCGCACGATCCAGAACTTGATGAACCACCCGCAGAAGATCGCCGTCCAGAAGTACTCGAGCGCGTAGGAGTTCGCCAGCGCGTAGCCGATCGGGTGGAACGACCACCAGACGAACCTCGATTTCGCCAGCGCGAGGAGGAGCGTCACCGACGCGCCGAGCCCGCTGAACCCGAGCGCGATCCAGTCGGTCCGTTGGGGATTGTCCACCCAGCCCTGCAGGCGGTTGAACGCCTCGCGCCCGATACCCGTCGAGTACGACATGATGTGCCCCGTCGCCTCGCCGTTCTTGTAGAAAATCGTCATCAGCGCCCAGAGCGACGCCACCGTGCCGACGACGGTCGCGAGCAGGATCGCGGCGAGCAGGCGCCTCGGCTCCATCCGCGTGTCCTGGCCGATCTTCATCGCCTCGAGCTGATGCGGCATCGGGTGCGAGCGGTAGCCCCGGTTGAACCAGAACATATACGAGAGCAGAGTCAGGTTCTGAGCGCCGAGGGCCTGAGTGCCGAATATCTGCACCATGAACCTCTCCGGGTTGACCCAGTTCAGCTCGTGGGCGGGCGGCCCGAGTTCCGCCCGGACGCGCGTGATGCCCACGGAGAGTATGAAGTAGAACCCGAAGTAGACGAACGGCAGCCAGAGGGCCATCCCGGCGGCGCCGCACATCGCCACCAGGACCAGAAGCCCCAGGCCGACGCCGATAATCGCCGAGCGGTATGTCATCCCGGCATCGGGGTCCTCCTCACCTCCGGCGCGGGTGAACGCCGTCCGCAATACGGAGGCGAAGTGCTTTCGGGAGAGCCAAATCAGCGCGATCGAGAGGCCGATCCACGCGCCCGTACCCTGCTCTGCCACGTATGGAATGCGGGCGATCGACGGCGGCACTCCGGGATCCCGGAAGCCCAGGGAGACGCATCCCACGTCAATCAGCTTGCGCAGCACGTAGAAGAACCAGCACGAGAACGAGAGGTCGAGCGGCAGGAAGAATGCGATCCCGATTGCGAACGGGAAGAACCCCACTGGCAGCCATCCGACTCCGTTCCATGGCCGGTCGGTGATGTAGATGCCCATGTTCTGCAGCTTGAGGTGCATGGTGGGGATAGAAGGGTAGAAGTAGGCCAGGCTGTTGACGCTCTGGATGATCATCGGGAGCGCGAACCCGATCCACATGAGCTTGTTCCGGAAGAACCCGGGATCGCTGCCGGTCACGGTCATCGGGATCTGGACGATCGGGTAGGTGAGCCGCTCGCGCTCGGTCCACTGCTTGCGGACGATCACGTTGAGGCAGAGCATCATGAACGTCAGCACGAGCACGAAGCAGATCCAGAAGAGCAGCGGGAGGATCCAAGCCTGGTAGTTCTCAGGGGAGAGGAAGTTCGTGTTGCCGACGTAGTAGCCCTTCAGGGCGTCGCGGTTGTTGGGGGCCATCCACTTCGGGACGTACTGCCAGAACCGGCTGAACCCGTTCGACGGATCGTTGAACCAGAAGAGATACCCGAGGACCGGGGGGAGGTTCTCCAGAGAGTCGCGGCCCATGATCGCCGACGCGATGCTGAGCATGACGTAAATCGTCATCAACTCCGCCTGGGTGAGCGCGGCCCGTGGGAAGCGGAGCTTGAAGAGCGCGTTCAGGGCGGTCAGAAGGAGCAGGAGGAATACCACGTGGAAGAAGAGGCTGACACAGGTCGTGTCGAGCGAGTTCCACTGGACCTCCATGACGGCCATCCAGTAGCAGTTGAGCGGGATGAGCAGAAGCCCCAGGATGATGACCCTGGTGCTGACGACATGCCGGCGCTTGGTCTCTGCTTCTTCGGTGGGTCTCAACGGGGTTTCCATCTGTGCGGTAGTGTTCTAGGCGGGAGGCCGGTGTACCTCCGAGGCTTCGGACGGCCGGGCAGCGACAGGCTCGGTGTGCCACTGGCGGACGAGCATCGGGAAGACGGCCGCGCCGACGGCGCTCACGACCCCGACGAACGCGAAGACCGACCACAGCCCGAGCGCCCCGCCGATCCCGGCCGCCGCGAGAGGCGCGATCAGCGTGCCGACCATCGTGGCGGACTGCTGCATACCATACGCCCGCCCGCGGAACTCCTCATGCACCCTCGTGCAGATCAGCGCGCCGGTCGAGGGTCCGATGGCGGCGATGAAGATGCCCGCGACGAAGAACACCGCCGCGAAGGCCCAGATGTCGCGGGTGAACGCCAGCATCAGCGCGGCGGCGGCCGAACCTGTCATGCCGATCTGTATTCCCCGATCGAATCCGCGCCTCTCTCCGAAACGAGCCCAGAAGTGCGCCGTCAGCATGAGGGCGGCGGGCGGAAGCGAGAAGATCACCCCCGAGAGCCAGACCGGTGCGTTCTTCCCGCCGAGGCTCGCGAGATGCAGGGCGAGGATCGGGTTGATAGCCGCCGTGAATATCCCGAATACCATGACGGTGAGCATGATCGAGCTGAGAACCTTGGAGCGAAGGGATATCGCGAAGTCGCGCAGCAGGCTGGTCTGCTCGGTGATCTCGTGCTTGTTAGGCTCCTTCACTAGTAGCGCGACAAGCAGGGTAGACGCCAGGACCGCCGTCCCGGATATCCACATGGTGCCTGTGTAGCCGAAGAGGGCCGCCATCACTCCGCCGACCGCCGGCCCGACGATCAGCCCCGCGGCCGAGCAGGACTGCGCGGTCGCGATGTAGCGCGGGGCCTCGTCCTGAGGAGTATTCGTGGCGATCAGCGCCATGGACATCGGCACGAATCCGGTCAGCGCGCCGTTCAGGAAGCGGAGCACCGCGAGCTGAAGCGGGGTCTGACAGAGCGTCATTGCGTAGTAGATCGCGCCCAGGCACAGTCCGGCGCGGATGGCCATCGGCTTGCGTCCGTACTTGTCCCCGAGCTTGCCCCAGAAAGGCATGGTGACGATGCTTGCCGATGACTGCAGGGCGAACACGATGCCGACCCAGTGGAGCAGGCTGCGCTTGTCCAGGCCCATCTCCTGCATAAAGAGCGGCAGGAAAGGCATGACCTGGTTCCAGCTCAGCGCGGTCAGGAAGATCGTGGCCGAGAGTATGTAGAGATTGCGGCGGTAGTACGGCATTGAGAGTCCGGTCCTATGGGTATACTCACAGTGTACCATGCGGGCCGAGGCCGTGTGTAGTGGCCGCGCGGTTCAGGTTGACAGAGACCTGCCGGGGTGCTAGACTCTGGACACCGAACACTACCGGAAGGTCGCGAGCCGCGCGCGCTTTTTGCGGCCTTCCGTGCCTCTACCGAAAGGAGCGACACCGCCGATGCAAATCACCGTCAAGGGAAAGAACATCGAAGTCACCGAAGCCCTCCAGCGATACGCCGAGAAGAAGGTCGAGAAGCTGAGCAAGTACTTCCACAACCTCACGGGCGCGATCGTGACTCAGAGTACCCAGCGGAACTGGCACATCGTCGAGGTTACCCTGGACGGCGACGGGAAGCTTCTCCGCGGCGAGGAGCGCACCGACAACATGTACGCGTCCATTGACGCGGTCGTCGAGAAGCTCGAAAAGCAGCTCAAGCGCTTCAAGGGCAAGCTGATCCATCGGTCGCACGAGGAGCATCCGAAGGATGACGTCACCCTGGCCGGCCTGGAAGATGCGGAGGAGACCGAGGAGCAGCGGATGCCGACGATCGTCCGCACGAAGCGGTTCCCGATGAAGCCGATGACCGCCGATGAAGCCACTCTCGAGATGGAAATGCTGAACCACGACTTCTTCGTCTTCAGGAACGGCGACACGGACGAGATAAACGTCGTCTACAAGAGGCAGGACGGCAACTACGGCCTGATCGAGCCGGAGTTGTAGCGAGTACTGCAGGCCAACCCTGTTCGGGCCGGAGTCGTACTCCGGCCCGCGAACGCGTCCGGGGAGTTGAACTCCCCGGATTCGGCATGCCGGGGGTGGGACGCGACTCCCTTCCCGGCACAACGACGATTCGCAGGAGGACCCCATGACGAACCACTTCTTCCTGGCACTGATCACCTCCGCGCTTCTGGTCTCCGCCGCGACCGCAAGCAGAGCATCCGACTGCGACCTGTGGGTGGAGCACTCCGCGGTCAAGGTCCTGCGAGATGCCGCCCGGCCTGCGAAGGCATCGTCCTCAGCCAGACTCAACGCGGCGCGGCGCGAGTGGGAGTCGTTCCAGATCGCGCTTCGATCCGGCGCGCCGATCCGGGGCATCGAGGTCGAGGCGTCCGATCTCAGGCAGGTCAAGGGCGACGGGATGATCCCCGCCGACGGCGTTGACCTGAAACTAGTGGCTTACGTCCCGATCAAGACGCCCGCCGTCCCCTACCCCGACCCGCTACCGCCTCTCAGACCCTTCGACCTGAAGGCCGACGAGACCCAGCCGGTTTTCGCGACGATCAAGGTCCCGGCGGACTGCCCTCCCGGGGAGTACAAGGGAAGCCTGACGGTGTCCGGGGTCGGAATGAAGGCCCGCAAGGTGCCTGTCAGCCTGCGGGTGTGGGGCTTCGCACTGCCCGTGACGTCCAGGTGCGCGACCGCATTCGGCATCTGGATGCAGTACGTGGGGCCACAGCACGGGCTCAAGGAAGGCGACCCGAAGCTGGACGAGCTGCACAAGAAGTACTATGAGTTTCTGCTCGACCACAAGATTTCGGCGTACAATATCCCGGTCAACCTGAAGTCGCCCGAAGCGAAGGCCTACCTCGAGGACCCGCGTATGACCTCCTACGTCATCCCCTACTCGGCCGACGATGCCGAACTGAAGGAGACGGTGCGGCGCCTCATCGAGAACGACTGGTTCAGGAAGGGCTATTTCTACCCGATCGACGAGCCGTTTACCCGGGAGTCTTACGACCAGATGCTTGCGATGACGAAGCGCCTGCGTTCCATCGAGCCGAACTACCGGATCGTCGTGCCGTTCTTCCGGGGCCCGGACTGGGACGAGAGCAAGACGATCTACGACTATGCGCTGGGCGAGATCAACATCTGGTGCCCGAACGAGCACTACCTCGACCTCCAGGAGCGCACCAGGCCCTGGCTCCGGGACAGGCGGAACGCGGGCGACGACGTCTGGTGGTACGTGTGCTGCGGGCCGGGATCGCCTTACAGCAACTTCTTCGTGGAGATGCCGGCGGCGGCGCACCGCATGCTCTTCTGGCACCAGAAGCGCGAGAACATTGACGGCCTGCTGTATTGGGCGACGACCTACTGGAACCCCGATACAGGATGCGCCGACCCGTGGAAGACGATGGTCACCGTGAGCAACATCAACCCGGACATCCACGGCGACGGGTCGCTGCTCTACCCGGGGAAGGCCGTGGGCGTGGACGGGCCGGTGAGTTCCCTGCGGCTCGAGGTGATACGCGACGGCATCGAGGACTTCGATCTCCTATGCCTGGCGGACGAGACCCTCGGCAAGGACGCGACTCGCGGGTTCATCCGCGGCATCGCGAAGAGCCTGACGGAGTACGAGACCGACCCGTGGAAGATCGAGCGCGCGCGCGTTCAGCTCGGCGATGCGATCGAAGCGAAGCTCAGGGATTGAGGCGCCAGATCCACCAGGTGAGCGCGGTGGCGAAGCCGGTCCAGCCTGCGTAAGGGATAAGCAGGATCGAGGCCCAGCGGGAGATCGGCCACGCGGCGATCATGATCGCGATGACGGAGAGGCAGAGGAGAGCCGCGTCAATCACGGCGGGCAGGAGCAGCCTGTTGCCGAAGAAGAGCGCCGACCACACGACGTTGATTACCCCGTTCAGGATCAGCAGGCCGATCGCCAGGCCGGTGCGACCCGTATGCGGGCGCGTGTTCCAGATCAGCGCCGTCGAGACGATCGAGAGCGTGAAGATGATGTTCCACGCGACGGGGAACGCCCAGTTCGGCGGCTTCAGGGGCGGGTAGTTCAGCTTGTCGTACCAGTCCCGGTTCATCGAGCTGAAGTAGCCGCCGATCAGCGCGACGGCGGCGACGGCGAGCACGATGACGACGACTGAGAGAGCGGTGACCCTGAGTTCCTGTTTCATGTTTCGACCTCTGCAGTAAGAGGATACCCGCAGGGGCGGCGGTTCAAACGCCGCTCCGACCCCTGGGAGGACAAGATGCCCGATGTGATATGCCTCGGCGAGGCGCTTATAGACTTCATCCCGTTCGAGTCGGGCTGTTCGCTCGAAGACGTGACCGCATTCCGAAAGTCCCCGGGAGGAGCCCCCGCAAACGTCGCCGCAGGACTCTCAAAACTCGGCGTCCCGAGCGCGTTCCTCGGCAAGGTCGGCGACGACGCGTTCGGGCGCTTCCTCGCGAACACGTTCGAGCGGAACGGGGTGGACGTCGGCGGGATGATCTTCGACGGGAGCGCGCTGACAGGCCTCGCGTTCGTATCGCTGAGCGCGGAGGGTGTGCCGGAGTTCATGTTCTACCGCAGACCGAGCGCGGATATGCTCCTCCGCCCGGAGGAGATCGAGCCGTCGTTCATCCGGTCGGCGCGGGCGTTCCACTACGGCTCGATCACCCTGATCAGCGAGCCGAGCAAGTCCGCGACCGAGGCGGCGTTGAGACTCGCGCTCGAGGGCGGCCTGCTGGTCTCCTACGACCCGAATTTGAGGAAGCCGCTGTGGCCCGACCTCGATGAGGCGAAGAAGCAGATGCTCGAGGCGATGGCCTGGCCGCACGTGGTGAAGGTCAGCGAGGAGGAACTCGCATTCCTGTCCGACACGTCCGACCTGTCGGACGGGTCCGACCGCTTGATGAAGGCCTTCCCGAATATTGAGATGATCGCCGTGACCCTCGGCGCTCAGGGAAGCTACTTCCGCACGGCGCAGGCCGAGGGGAGCGTGCCGGCATTCTCCGTCGAAGTGGTTGACACGACCGGCGCGGGCGACGGATTCGTGGCGGGGATGCTCTCGCGCCTGCTCAATCTCATCTCGAAGCCTGACGACATCGCCGGCCTCAGTCGGGACGACCTGCTGCGCACGTTCCGGTTCGCCAACGCCGTCGCGGGCCTCACCACCACCAAGCCCGGCGCGATCACCGCGCTCCCGAACCGGGAGGATGTCGAGCGACTGATGCGGGGTTGAACCTCCAAGGATAGGAATTACCGTCCATCAGAACGCTGCGTGGGTACTACGCTAGTTTCATAAGGGAAGAGAGCATATTGTACGCGAACCAACCATCCCCGGTAACGAATGTCTGTGGCTTGGCGCTGGCGGCGTCTCTGCAGATGCCCACTCCGTCCTCATGGGGTACCACGTTGACAATCTTGGGATAGGGGATTCTGAGTGACTTGCCTGCGCCAGCGAAGTAAAGATGGCGATTGGTCAGGATGAGTGTCCCTTCATCAACCAGCCGCATCTCGGCCTTCTCCACGGGATGACCCCGGAAGGCTCCCGTCCGAAGGTACACTCCTTTGGCTACACGAAAGCTCACACCAGCAGTGCCCCCGACATAGGTTCTGGTAGTCTTCTCTTCATAGTATTGTGTGCCTGGAAAGGCCCACGCGACTGTCTCGCTGGCCTGTAGGTTTACCCCTGCAGGAATCGGTATACTCCCGGAGGGGGGCATACGCCCCTCGGCAATCTCCCGAAGAACACGTGCCCTCGTGGCTTTGGTGACCCATCCGTTGGCATCAAGCTCTGCGCGACTAAGCTTTAGTTGATTGGCATACTGAAGCAGGGCAGACTCCTCCTGTTCAGAAAGAAGCCCGTCCTCCAGACTATGCTCGACGCCGGCCTCCCAACCAGCGAGAAGCGCACGCTGTACCCAGTCGTTGGGAACACACGCGGACGTGGCCAGACCCCGAATCGCAGTCTCAAGTCCGCTAGTGCCACTACCCGATAACGCTGCCTGTGTTGCCGTCCTGACCATCTCCTGCCAAGCAGCCTCAGCTCGGCGCTGGCACTCCGGGTGCCGATCCTTCAGCCATCCGACCTTCTCTCCGCAGTAGATACACCCTCCACCTACCGGAACTGCGTTAGCGGGAGCCAGTGACGCCCGACAGCTGTAGCATTCATTCATACGTGCCGGATTTGGGGCCTTGCAGTTCGGACAGATGAGCATCTGAGCCACGGTCAGTCACTCCCTTCCTAGAGCGCGAGATTATTTCAGACACTTGTTCTATACTGCAGTCTATCTGCTAATAAGTGGACTGTCAAGCCCAAGAACGGCTAGTCGGAAGATTGTGCACAGCTGCGACTCATCCCGTGACCCCGGTACAAATACCTGTTCTCGATCACCAGTCTGGAAGGACCGTTCGCGTGTGGTACAATGGTACTGTCTGAGAAGGTGATCGAGAATGCGCCACAGATACACAACCGCGCTTGTTCTTCTGTTCGCAGCGCTCCTGCCGACGCCCGCGCCCGCCGACGAGTTCCGATCGATACTCGTGGACGCATGGTACTGGGCGTCGGGGTACGCGATCGTCAGCCCGACCGCGACTCAGGACACGGTGGACAGGATCAAGTCCTGGAACTGCAACGTGATCCTGATGCAGGTCCGCAAGCGGTGTGACGCCTACTACATATCGTCGCTCGAACCGACAGGGACTCAACCCTCCCCCGATCCCGGCTACGATCCTCTGGCGGACATGGTGGCGAAGGCGCATGCGCAGGGCATGGAGGTCCACACGTGGGTCGTGCCGTACAGAGCCTGGACGTACGCGACGCCTCCTCCGCACACCACGCCCGAGCAGGTATACTACCTGCACCCCGAATGGCTCAGCCAGTATGCGAACGGCGACACGCTCTGGGACGGCCGCTATTCGAGCCTCGATCCAGGGATTCCGGCCGTCGAGGACTACCTGATCGGCGTATTCATGGACATCGTCCAGCGCTACGACATAGACGGCTTCATGCTCGACTACATCAGGTACTACAACACCGCGTGGG
The DNA here is from genome assembly GCA_017993055.1 of Armatimonadota bacterium. Lineage (NCBI taxonomy): Bacteria > Bacillati > Armatimonadota > Armatimonadota bacterium. The sequence goes on along the minus strand of JAGONM010000017.1, from coordinate 61,456 downwards.
GGTACAATCCCACCGCGGTCGCAAGGTTCAACGCGGAATACGGCCGGACCGGCCTTCCCTCCAGCACCGATCCCGTCTGGTGCCAGTGGCGCAGAGACCAGGTATCGAACCTGGTGAAGCGCCTCTACCTCGAGGTCAAGTCCGTGAAGCCGCAACTCAAGGTCGGGGCGCTCGTGTGGAAGACGGCGGCCTCGGGATACTCCGACGTTCTCCAGGACTGGGACCGCTGGATGACGAATCACTGGCTGGACTACACCTCCCCGATGAACTACACAGGGGACAACGCGACTTTCCACACCAACGCCCTTGACAGCCTGTCGCGCGGTTATGGCCACCACATCTACATGGGAATGAGCGGCAGTGAGAACCCGATCAGCACCACGATCTGGCAGATCGAGGACGAGCAGAGCATCGGATTCCCGGGCATGCACTTCTACAACTACGCACAGCCGGACGCAGGGATGCCAAACCAGGATGGCTTCAGGGATGCGCTGCTCGCGGGCCCATTCCCAACCCAGGTGTCCGTTCCGGCCATGCCCTGGCTCATCACTCCGACCAAGGGCTTCCTGAAGGGCTTCATCCGAGATGAGGGCGGCGCGGCGGTATACCCGGCCACGGCGACTGTAGTAGGCTTGGGACTGAGTGACAAGAACTCCGGCACCGGATTCTACGGCTTTTCGGAAGTCGCGCCGGGGACGTACACGGTCCGCGTGACTTCTCCCGGGTGCATCCCTGCCGAACGCCAGGTCACGATCACGGCGGGCCAGGTGGCATCACTCGATTTCACGCTCGTGCGAGACTCGGTCGCCCCGGTCATCTCGAACGTTCGAGCCGAGAACGTGCAGGGAACGCATGCGCAGATCAAGTGGGATACCGACGACGAGTCCACGAGCCAGGTGGAGTATGGACCGACAACGGCCTATGGCGCGGTGACGGCGGAGGACATGCTTCGCGCAACCTCACATTCTGTTCAACTAGTAGACCTGACGCCGCTCACGACCTACCACTTCCGGGTCAGATCGTACGATGCGGCCAGGAATGTCGCCGAGTCCTCGGATTACACCTTCACCACAACCGCCGGTGATCTCATTCCCGATATCGTGATTGACAACCTCGACCCGGGCTGCTCGACCTATGGTACTTGGTGGACCGGCTCGATCGCGGGCAAGTACGGAACGGATTACTATTATGCCACCACCGCCGATCCGACGAGATACGCAACCTTCACGCCGACCATCCTCAGCGCCGGCTTCTACGATGTATACATCTGGTACACCCAGTCGAGCAACCGGAGCGCTCAGGCGAAATGGCGCGTCTACTGCGACGGCGGGATGCAGGAGTCCCGCGTGAACGAGCAGGTCAACGGCGGAAAGTGGGTCCTGCTGGCCGTGAACAAGCCCTTCTCATGCGGATCGGCGGGCTACGTGGCAACCTACAGCGACACCGGCGACACCTCCACCATGGTCATCATCGCCGACGCGGTCAAGTTCGTGTTCGAGGGAATCACCATACCTGCGGCGAAGCGCCGCCCGAACGGCAGTGAGATCGTGCTGATCGGCAAGGTCGCGAGCGCATGCTTCGGCGACCACTTCTACATCTGCGAGGGCAGAGAGGACCAGGTTTCGGGCATCCGAGTGAGCGGTACTCCTCCGGCGGAAGGCAGCCTTGTCGACGTCAGCGGCACGCTGAACACTATGGACGGCGAGCGAGTCCTGATCTTCCCCACCATAGCCGCGAGCGTCGGGCCGGGAGCCCCGGAGCCGCTGTTCATGGTCGGCAGAGCCGTCGGCGGCGGAAGGCTGAACGACTATACCGATGGGGTCGCCGGCGGAATCGGCCTGAACAACATTGGGCTGTTGATCTCGACCATCGGCGCGGTCACTTTCGCGGGGACGGGTTACTTCTACGTGGATGACGGATCGGGCGTGACCGACAACTCCGGACACTTGGGCGTGAAGGCGCTCGGCACGGCTCCCATCGGTAAGCACGTGAGGCTCACCGGCATCAGCTCCTGCTTCGAATCTGGCACCGATGTCTACAGGCAGATCGAGGCGACCCAGGTCACGCTGCTCGACTGATCACCGCCCGAGCATGTAGATGTGCACCGCGTAGGGCGCGAATGTGTCGGTGAATGCGAAGTCCTTCACGGGCAATGTGCGGCCTTCGCCGTGGACCTCGACCTTCGCGCCGGTGACTCCCGGCCCGGCGAAGCGTATCGTGATCGCCTTCTTCGCCCGGTTCACCGCGATCATTACGAACTTCCCTCCGACATCCTTGACGATGAAGTCCACAGGGGCGTCTACGGGCGATTTCTCGATCAAGCTGTCGGTAGTCTGAGCCGTGAGGACGGGGTTCAGGTCGCGCATCTCACGGATCAACTGCTTGATGTACTCCCAGTCGCCCTCCTCGGGGTTGTTGAGGATTCCCGCGGGCTTCTTGTTGTAGTCGAGCTGGCCTGAGCCGGTGTAGAAGGCGACACCCTTCGCGCCGTAGACGATCGGCATGTAGCACATCTGGCGGTACTCGGCCCGGGTTGGGTATCGCCCGTCAATGCGCGGCTGCTTGTAGCACTGGATGGCGATCCAGAGCGGCTTGACTCCGTTGTAGTTGGTGAGCCAGGTCGGCGGAATGAAAGTCGGGTCCTTCTTCACCGCCGGGGCAGGAGCCTCCGGGTTCGGCTCCATGGGAATAGGATAGTACCACCAGATGCCGACGTCCATCATGCCATCTGGAAAGAAGAAGCTCCGGTCCTTGGGCACTTCCGTGATCACATCATAGGTGTCGCCGAGGACGAACGGGTGATTGGGGTCCATCTCCTTGACGATCCGATAGACGCCGGCGATGTTCTTTAGAGGGCCCTCGCCCCTGGCCACGCGCTCTTCCGAGCCCCAGAAGCCGAGACCGGGATGGTTTCGGAAGGTCTCGATGCGGCGGCCGACCTGCTCCCACTTGCCCTGCTCGATCGCCTTCCGGGGCAGTTCGACCATCATCCTCAGACCGGCCTCGGCGCTTCGGTCGAGCAGGTCCTTAAGACGGATGTCATTCACGTTGATGGGATCATCGGCGTCTCCGGTCACGATCTGATAGCTGTGGTTGAACGAGAACCCGGCCTCTCCCATCTCGGGGAACCTGCCCGCGCTGTACAGGCCGAGCGGGAACTCGGGCTTGCCGTTGACGATCGGGAAGCCGTCGGGACCCATGAGCACCCGCGACTCATCTCTCGGCCGGACGTGGATCGTTTCCTGCCCGCCGCCGATATCGCGGCCCTCGGAGTCGGCCAGCCTGACGGACGCCGTGAAGACCCCCGCCGAATCCACCAGCACTTTGAACTCATGCCCCACGAAACCGCCCTTCGACGCGTCCACGGAGGCCGTGTCGAGCGTGTTGCCGCCGGAATCCACGACGCGGACCTCCAGCTTCGCGCCGGGCAGACGGTCGGGATGCACGTTGACCAGCACATCCACGCGGGTCGAGCCGTCGCCCTCGCCGACGGCGTGGTAGCAGGGGCACGCGGGGTAGACGGTCAGCGGCGCGGCGGTGTTGAAGCTGCCTGCGATCTTCCTCTCGGTCGCGCCGGATGCGTTGAGGAACTCCAGGGTGTAGTCGTGCTTGCCGACTGACTTCGTCTCGATCTTGAGCGGTATCCGGCTCGCGGACCCGGCTGCGACCGAGATGGGAGTGTCTGATACCTGCTTGCCGACGGTCAGCCTGAGCGACCCCGCCAGGGGAGAACCGCCCCGGTTCTCGACAACGGCCGTGATCGTCTGCTCGCCGACGTAAGTCTTCGGCGCCTCGGCGAGAGTGAGGGATATAAGGTTGTCCGTGACGGCCGACACGCTGTCGAACCAGACCGCGCCCGACGCCCGGCTGAACTGGAGGAAGATCTCGCCGGTCGCGGCGTTGGCGGGCACGTCGGCCATACCCGTGAGCCAGGTCCACTTCCCTGAGAGGGCCTTCCCGGGATAGACGAAGTTGCGGTCGAAGACCCTGCCGTCGGCATCGCGGAAGCTCAGCGCAACGCCGACGCACTCCTTGCCGCCCCGAAGGTTCTGCGCGCGGACGAAGGCCTCGAACCGGATGTCGTCGTACGGGGTGACGGGGAACGGCGCGCTGACGACGGTGAAACGGCCCGACTCCCTGGAAGCGAGCCTGACGGAGGCGGCCCCCTGGTGAGCGACGGCGGTGTCCACCGTCACGTCGGGCCGACCTTCCTCGGTCTTGTAAACCCACCAGCCCCCGGCGGGGAGCGAGTCTTCCCCGGAGCCGGCCTCGAACCCCGGGTTTGCGACCATGTTTCCGCCGGCCCACACCGGCGCGCCCAGCATCAGAACCAGCAAGAAAGGAATCACGCGGCTTCTCATAGTATCCCCCGTTTCTCGGACGGCGCTCCGTCGTGTGGAGTTTTCGACGCGCACTGGCACGATACCTTGGTCCGTCAGGGGTCGCAACTTTGACTTTGCGCGCCTGTTGGGGGTATACTAGCGGTTGCGTGCGGCCCGGCCGGCAGAAGGCGCGGGCTTTCCCGAAACAAACTCAAATCAAGGAGAAGCTTGAATGATCGTAACCACCAAGGAGCTGTTCGCACAGGCATACGGCAAGTACGCCCTGGGCGCGTACAACATCAACAACGCCGAGCAGACCATGGGCCTCTTCCGAGGCTGCCTGGACTCCAAGGCGCCGTTCATCATCCAGATATCCAAAGGCGCCCGCTCGTACACCAACAAGCTGATGCTCGAGGGCATGATCCGCGCGGCGGATCAGATCTTCCCGGACGCCATCTTCGCCGTCCACCTGGATCACGGCGACGAGCAGACCTGCTACGACTGCATCGAGTCCGGTTTCTACTCGTCCGTCATGATTGACGCAAGCCACGAGGACTTCGAGACCAACATCGCCACGACCAAGAGAGTCGTTGACGCGGCCCACGCGAAGGGTATCAGCGTCGAGGCCGAGCTGGGACAGCTCGGAGGGGTCGAGGAGCACGTCAGCGTGTCCGAGGACCAGGCTCACCTGACCGACCCGAAGCAGGCGGCGGAGTTCATACAGCGGACCGGCTGCGACTGCCTCGCATGCGCCATCGGCACGAGCCACGGCGCGTTCAAGTTCAGCGGATCGCAGGGCCTCCACTTCGAGATCGTCAAGGGCATCCAGGAACTCGTGCCCGGATACCCGCTCGTCCTGCACGGCTCGTCATCGGTGCCTCAGGATGAGGTCGAGCGGATCAACGCCGCCGGCGGGAACCTGAAGGGCGCGAAGGGCGTGGACCCGGCCCAGTATCTGCCCGCAGCCAAGCTGGGCGTCTGCAAGATCAACATTGACACCGACGGCCGCCTGGTGTGGACGCGCGTTCACCGCGAGTTCTTCCGCGACAAGCCGGAAGTCTTCGACTTCCGCCCGATCGGCAAGGTGTTCATGGAAGAGTACGCGAAGTTCATCGCCAGCCGCAACGAACTGCTCGGCTCGGCAGGCCAGCTCGACGCCGTGAGAGCGGCGCTCGGCAAGTAGTCTCGCTTGAAGCGAGTGAGAGGGGCGGGGTATTGCACCTCGCCCCTTTTTGTCTGTATGGCAGCGCCTGACTTGCCGGACACGTCAGCCGAGTCGGACAGGTCCGAGGGAACACTGAACCCGAAATCTCGTCTAAAGGAATGTAGCCTCGACAGGTGAGACCGTGATAGCAACCGTGACGCTCAACCCGGCGCTGGACAAGACCATCTACCTGGATCGTCTTCTCCCCCACGACACGAACAGAATCGAGAGGATCGAGATTGACGCCGGCGGCAAGGGTATCAACGCCTCGCGCGTACTGAAGGAACTCGGCACCGAGACCCTTGCGCTGGGTTTTCTCGGCGACCGGCCCGGCCGTCAGATCGAGAACGAGCTGAGGCTGGAGGGCGTGCCTGCCGACTTCGTCCGGATATCGGGCGAGACGCGGACGAACATCTCGGTGCAGGAAGCATCCGGTTCGCCGCCGACGATGCTCAACGAGCCGGGGCCGACGATCTCGGCCGACGAATTGCAGGAGCTTCGGCTCAAGGTCCGCGACGCGGCGTCCAGGGCGGACTTCGTGCTGTTCGGGGGCAGCCCTTCGCAGGGAGTGCCGAGCGACGTCTACTGCGACCTCGGCGAGATCGCCCGGGCCGGCGGGGCCGGGATCGTACTCGATAGCGACGGCGAACCGATGGTTCGCGGCATGGAGTGCAGGCCGTTCATGATCAAGCCGAACAGGGATGAGGTAAGGCGGCTTGTGGGTATAGATATCAAGGGGCAGGACGATGCCCTTGCGGCCTTGAAGCTGCTGCGGGACAAGGGGATCGAACTGGTTGTGATCTCGATGGGCGCGAAGGGCGCTATCGCCGCAAACGATGACGGCGCGTGGCAGGCCGTGCCGCCCGACGTGAGGCCGGTCAGCACTATCGGCTCGGGCGACTCGATGGTCGCAGGAATCCTGCACATCCTCTTGCAGGGCGGCGACCTGGGCGAAGCGCTGCGTTGGGGTTCGGCGGCGGGAGCGGCGACGGCGATGACCGACGGCACCGGGATATGCAGCCGGACCCAGGTGCTCGAACTGCTCGACAGGGTTGAAACGATGAGGATTTCCCAGGACGGTCACAAGATTGGACACTAGAGAACTCAGACAGCTCATCACGAAGGAGTTTGGCGCGGCGTTGGAGCATGCCACGCCGGCGAACGTCCGGGAGTTCCTCGACCGCATGGAACTGGGCGTTCCCGGCCCCGGCTCGACGGGCAGGATAATCCTGGAAGAGAAGGCGGCGTCGTACGAAGGGATACTCAAGGACTTCTTCGTCAGGGTGCTGGACATGCCGAGGGATGAGGCGGTAGCCCTTCTCTGGCTTCTCGCATTCGACCTCTCATTCTCCGCTATCGAGCTTCAGCACGAGGACAAGCTCATGTCGCTTTTCAAGGAACTCGAGGAGAGCTAGCGGCCTTCCTCCGCCGCGCCTGTCACCTGGGACGACCGCCCGTCACCCTGAACTTGATTCAGGGTCCACCGCTCTCCTGGATGCTGAGTCAAGCTCAGCATGACGCGTCGCGCCCACCGCCGGGCATACTCCAGAGCCGCCGCGCCAAGACCGATTCGGGACCGCTCAGACAGACCTCCTCTATTGCATTGACACACCTGTTCCGACTATTCTGGATGTAGAGACTGATCCGACGCATCAGGCCGATCGAACTGAACTTTTGCGATCCGTATCCGTCTATCAGCAATGATTCTCCATCTCGCGCCGAGGGGAGGATGGACCGTTTGATCAGCGCCGATGCCGTCCTCGTGCTTCGATGTCAGGAAGGCGACACTGCCGCCTTCGAGGAGATCGTCGCGCGATACAAGGACGGGATCTACAACTATATCAGCAGGATGATATCGAACCGGGATGAGGTGGAAGACCTCGCCCAGGAGGTGTTCGTTCGCGCGTATTCGGGGCTCAGATCATTCCGCCAGGAGTCGAACCTCCGGACGTGGCTCTACAGGATCGCGAACAACCTCTGCATTGACAAGTACCGGCGCTGGGCGACCGAGCGGAGGCTGCTCGCGACTCCAGAAAGAGTGCGGGACGGCGACGAGGGACCGCGCGAGACCGACCTGCCGGACACCACGCACGACCCGCAGATCGTGTGCGAGAGGGCCGAGCTTCAGCAGGAGGTGCGGGCGGCGCTCTCCCGGTTGCCGGACAAGCTGCGGGCCGCGATACTGCTCTACGACATGGAAGGCATGTCATACGAGGAGATCGCTGAGGCGCTCGGCGTGCCGGTCGGCACGGTGAAGTCCCGCCTGTTCAACGCGCGGATGCAGTTGAGAAACTGGCTGAGGGCCTATGTGGAAGCGTGACGAGGCAGCGGCATGAACTGCAATCAGTTTGCGAAGTACATAACCGATTACGTGGACGGAGCCCTCGAGAAGGGCGTCGCGGGGGAGATGGAGTCTCACATGAGCCTCTGCCGTGACTGCCGGTCGCTCGTGACGGAACTCGAGAACACCTCGTCGCTCATACGGTCTCTCGACAGGCTCGCGGCCCCGGAGGGTTTCGAGGCGCGCCTGAGATCGCGGATAACGTCCGTCCCCGCTCGCGGTGAGAAGAAGGTCCTGCGGGAGAGGCTCTTCGGCAGGCCGCATTTCCTCCGGCCGGTTATCGCGGCGCTGGCCGTCTGCCTGCTCATAGTCGGTTCGGCGCTGACGCTGACGCACAGGGCCCGCGACGGTCGGAATGCCATGGACTGGGAGTATATCGAGAAGTGCCGGTCGGAGCATGCGACGTTTGCATCGGCGAACCCGCTTGCCGACGATTCGGCGGTCATCCTGGGAGAGCGCGCGAGGGACCTGGGCGGGCAGCTCTAGTCGGCGGCGCGCCGGCTCGCAAGTGACTTATGATCAAGCTGAGAATAACCGGAATCATGAGCGGCGCCCTCTCCGCGGGCCTGGTGATGGCGGCGGGAAGCCTCTGCGCCGCGCCGGACGCGGTCTCCATCCTCCGGAACATGCTGGATTCTGAGGGGCGCGTCGCGTTCACGGCCCACCAGGTGACAACGATCTCCAAGGGGCCGTCGGTCACCTCGGAGCAGATAGTCTATCGGGACGGCTTCAACGGTATGCGCACGGAGTATATCGCCCCTCCGGCCCTGAAAGGCGAAGTCATGGCCGACGACGGCCGGATGATGGCCCACCTCGTGCCTCAGCAGAAGGTGCTGCGAATACGCCCGTCGAGGCTTGCAGTCCTGCGCCAGCGGACCGAGCAGGCCGCCCAGGCGCTCTCCCGCGGGCAGCTGAGAGCGGAACTCGTGGGAAACGACAGGATCGCGGACCAGGCCACCTACGTGATCGTCGTGCGCCCGCGCGGCGGCGATCAGGGACCGACGCGCAAGTTCTGGGTTGACACGAACAAGTGGGTCAAGCTGAAGACCGAGGACGTCGGCCCGAACGGCGCGGTCGTGTCCACGTCGTACTACACCCGCGTGCAGTTCCTGGACAGCATACCGGAGAGCAAGTTCCGCATCGAGGCGCCGCCGGGATACCGGGTACGGCACGATAGAGGCGTCGGGGGGCTAGTGCCCGTGGACAAGGCGAGGAGCATGATCCGCTTCCGCATGGTGGAGCCGGGCTACGTGCCCGCCGGGTACAAACTCGTCGGCGCGGCGGTCGAGCCGTTTCGTGGGAGCCATATCCTCGGCCTGCGCTACACCAACAACGTGAACTCGTTCACGCTCTTCCAAACGCCCGAGCGGACGCTCGACCGCAGGTTCATCGAGCGGCTGCACGACGGGCCTGTTCGGCCGAAACAAGGCGTGTTCTCCTGGCGGCAGGGCCCGTTGAGCCTGACGCTCGTCGGAAACCTGCCCGCGGGCGAGCCCGATAAGATCAGGAACTCGGTCAAGTAGCCTCAGCCCACGTAGATCGGGTTGCCGACGATCCAGGGAACGAGACCCTTACCGACGCGCAGCCATACCTCCGCGCGATAGGCCCCGGCTTCACGGACCTCGAACGATGCCGAGTTTCCTTCATGGGAATGAACGAGCGCCCGGTCGCGCAGAAACCTGATTTCGGCCGGCGCACCCGCCGGCGCCTCCGCACTCAGAGTCACAACGCCGCCGTTCAGCGAGACGGACTCGCCCATAGCCGCCTCCATTCCACCGCTCTCGGCCGCGAAATCGAACCCTTCGGGATCTGCCCAGGCGGAGTAGACCGTGAAGCATCGGCCCTCGCGGAGCGCGCCGTAGACGAGCCGCTTGTCGCGCTCGAGATCGCCGGCCATCTCGTCCGGCGACTGGACATGCACCTGGAGCGACCGCAACGCTTCGCGGTAGGACGGGATATGCAGGCGAAACGGCCCCAGCCGGAGATTCGCGTGTACGTCCGTCCCACCCAGACCGACGCACTTTCCCTCGGCCAGCAGACCGGCCCACAGGGCCCTGGACTCGCCCGACCCCCGAGACATGACTCGCCTGATGCCGTTCCCGCACTCCCGGAAGCCCGTCCTCGCGAAGTCCAGAAGCACCCCGGCAGCGTTCTTCCGGCCTGCGGTATCGAAAAGGCTCACCAGGTTCGATATCTCGACCCCGGCGTAGCCCGATACGCTCCAGTCCTTCCACGTTTCCTGGGCGGTCGGATGCGCGAGAATCCCGAATCCCCCGCTCGCGTTCACGCGGTCAATGGTCTCCTGGGGGCCCGTCCTGTCGCATCGGAAGCCCGGCGGCAGGTCGAATGCGAGGTAGTGCCCGGCGGTGGTGCTCAGTTCGGCGCCGACCAGTAGCAGCACGCCCTCGCGCCGACCCTCCCATCCGTCCTCGAGCGCCCGGAGGGTGTTGTGATCGTTCAGGATGACGAAGTCGAGCGAGGCGTCGTTCGCGGCCTCCGCTATCTCAGGTATCGAGCCGCTTCCGTCGGAGAAAGTGGAGTGGACGTGCACGCACCCGCGATAGGTCCTGCGTCGCGTTGAGCCGGGGAGATTCATCTCTTTCACATTGGCCATGGACGGCGGTCGTTGAACGGCATGTATCTTAGTTCCCCGGGCCGGCGCCGCAATCCTCCGGGACCGCCTGCGCGTTGACAATGACCGCCCGTTGTGCTATACCAGACCAAACGGGAGCGCGCGGCTCCGGGGACTGGAGGTCCGCATGGCAGGCAACATAGACATCCACGATATCCTCGACGTGACGGTGAACCTGGGCGGGTCCGACATACACATGGTGGTCGGCGAGCCCCCTACTCTCCGGCTGCACGGACGGCTCGAGCGGCTGGAGCAGTTCGGCACGCTCGATGCCGAGCAGACGGACGCCCTCATGCACCAGATCGCCCCCGCGAGGTCGCTCGCCGAGGTGGAAGAGGTCCAGGGCGCGGACTTCGGCTACTCCTTTGGAGACAGGGCGCGTTTCCGTGTCGCGGTGTTCATGCAGAAGGGCACCGTGGCGATCAACATGCGCCTGATCCCATTCACGCTCCTGTCCTTCGAGGAGATCGGGCTGGACAAGAAGCTGCAGAGGCTTCTCTACGCGCCGAGAGGGCTGGTGCTCGTCACCGGGCCGACCGGAAGTGGTAAGACCACGACACTCGCCACGATGATTGACTTCATCAACGAGAACCGGGACTGCCACATCATCACCATCGAGGACCCGATCGAGTACTATCACTCGGCAAAGAAATCCATCATATCCCAGCGTGAGGTCGGGAACGACGTGCCGACTTTCGCGACCGGAGTCATCAAGGCACTGCGCCAGGACCCGGACGTCATCCTGGTCGGCGAGATGCGAGACCTGGCGACGATCTCCGCGGCCGTGACGGCGGCGGAAACCGGACACCTCGTCTTCTCCACTCTGCACACCACCGGCGCGGCGAGGACCGTTGACCGAATCGTGGACGTCTTCCCATTCGACCAGCAGGAGCAGATCCGAACCCAGCTCAGCGGCAACCTGATTGCGGTCATATCCCAGCTTCTTCTGCCTAAGAAGGGCGGAAAGGGACGAGTCGCCGTGTTCGAGGTCATGCTCTCCACACCGGCGATCGCGCACATGATTCGCGAGAAGAAGACGCACTCGATCGTATCGGCGATCCAGACCGGCCAGCAGTTGGGGATGAAGACGCTGGACACATCGCTGTTCGACGCGTATCAAAGGGGCCAACTGGACAGATCCGAGATGCTGCGCGCAGCGGACAAGCCGGAAGAGATCCTGGAGAAGATGGGAGAGAGGGTCGTCGGCAGAGACGTTCAGGCGCAGATACAGAGCGACGTGCAGAAGGGTCCGGCGGATCACGCGGGCCCGCAGTAGTCGCGGCAACCCGTCGTCGGGAACATTACAGGGCGGGGCTCGCAAGGGCCTCGCCCTTTCCATCCGTGCACCAGCTAACCGACGATGTATCCCTGAGCGAGCGATGCGTATTCCTCGACCTGCCGCGCTGCCCATGAGGCATCCCTACCCAGTTCGCCTGCCATGATCCGCGCAACCGCAGGGGCCATCTCGACGCTTCGTTTCGCCCCGAGCAGCAGCGCCCTCGTGCGGCGCGACAGGAAATCCTCCACCGTGCGGGCCATCTCCCGACGAACCGCCCAGACCACCTCGCCGACGACGTGCGGCGCGTCCGGATGGATGCGCTCGGCATACTCGGGCTTCCGGCGGACGAGCGCCTCGAGCGCGGGTGCGTCGGAGCCGTAGATTGCCAGGTCGCCGAATCGCTCCGCGTTCTTGTGAAAACCGTGGATGTGGAGGCCGGTAGTGATACACGACCGTGCCGGACTCGATTCGGGATCCAACTGCCCGAGGAGCGCCGCCTGGTTCACCGTGTCCTCCGCCATCTTCCGATAGGTCGTCCACTTCCCGCCCGCGACGGTGATCAGCCCGGTGTTGGAGATGTGAACGGTGTGGTCGCGGGAGAGCGCGGCGGTGTTCTCGGCGCCCGATGAGCCGACGAGCGGCCGAATGCCGACGAACGCGCTCAGCACATCGCTCTCGGTCGGGTCCTTGGCCAGGTACCGCGCGGCGTGGGTCAGCAGGAAGTCGAGTTCCTCCCTGAGCGGCTTCGGTTCGACCTCGATGCTCTTCACCGGCGTGTCGGTCGTGCCGACGACGACTGCGTCGTGCCAGGGGATCGCGAAGAGCACGCGGCCGTCGTCCGTATGCGGGACCATTATCGCGGTGTCGCCGGGGAGGAACGATCGGTCGAGCACGATGTGGACGCCCTGGCTGGGGTCTATCATCGGCCTGGCGTCGGGGTCGTCCATGCGGCGCACTGAATCGGTGAACGGGCCGGTGGCGTTGATCACTATCTTGCCCCGGATATCGAACCGCTCCCCGGTTTCGGCGTCCTCGGCAATGACCCCGCTGACGACGTCATCGGTCTTGAGCAGAGACGTCGCCCCCAAGTAGTTGGCGAGAACGGCACCCTGCTCGGCGGCGGTCTGAACCATGTTCACGATCAGGCGGGCGTCGTCGAACTGGCCGTCGTAGTACATGACTCCGCCGCGGAGGCCGTTCGTCTCGATCGTCGGGATGAGCTCCTGCGTCCGCTCCTGCGAGAGGAGGCTCGAGCGGCCGAACCCCTGGCGGCCGGCCATGATGTCGTAGACCTTCAGCCCGAAGCCGTAGAATCCCCCCTCCCACCAGTCGTAGCGCGGGACGATAAACGCGAGGTCGTGGACGAGGTGCGGGGCGTTCCGGCGCAGGAGTCCGCGCTCGCGGAGCGCCTCGAGGACGAGCGATATGTTGCCCTGCTGGAGATATCGGACGCCGCCGTGCGCGAGCTTCGTGCTGCGGCTCGACGTGCCTTTGCCGAAGTCGTACTTCTCGACCAGCACGGTCTTGTACCCGCGCGAGGCGGCGTCAATGGCGATGCCGACGCCGGTGGCGCCGCCGCCGATGATGACGATATCCCACGTATCTCCCGCGCGCATGCGCTGAAGCATCGAAGCTCTGTCAAGCATGGCTTTTCTCCCGCGACAGTATATCATTTCCGCGAACGTATCTCCATGCGGGCAGGACTCTGAGGCTTGTCGCACCGAACATATCCCCGACGACGATCCCTTCGAGATGGACTCGGAAAGGTGTTCACTGCGTGATGCGCTGCCGGATATTTGCCGTTCTCATGCTCCTGGCCGCCGGAATCGGCTTCGCCCAGGATGCGCCGGTGTCATACCTGGACGGGAAGGCACCGATCCCGGACGACATGGTCCGACCGTCACCCGCCGACGGTTCGATCGCCGCCACCAACCCGCCCGGTTTCGTCTGGCTGCCCGAGGCCGGGGCGATCTCCTACACCCTGCAGTATGCCCGCCGCGCCGACTTCTCAGACGCCGTCGTGCGCGACGGTCTCAGGATGAACATCCACCAGCCTACTGATGCGCTGTTGGCCGGCAAGTGGCACTGGCGCTACCGGGCCGTGTTCGCGGACTGTGAGACGTCCGAGTGGAGCGTCGTCCGCTCGTTCCAGGTGACGAAGGACTCGCTCCCGCTGAGGTTTCCGCCGTTTCCCGAGGTGAGGGCGAATGTGCTGAGCGGCAGACCGAGGCTGTTCGTCCGACAGGGTGAACTAGAGGCGGTCCGGGAGTCGCTCCTGGCCTCGCGCAAGGGTCTCTGGGAAGGCCTCCTGGAGCAGATCGAGGCGAGGCGCGGACTCCCGCTCATGCAGGAGCCTGAACGATATCCCGACGACGTGCGCGACATCGAGATGTGGCGCAAGTTCTACGCCGACATCCGCGTGCAGACCACGGCGATGGAGTACCTGGCGTTCGGCTACCTCATGACCGGCAAGCGGGAGTACGCGGACGAGGCAAAGCGCATCATGCTCCATCTCACGACCTGGGACCCGGCCGGCACGACGAGCTACAAGTACAACGACGAGACCGGGATGCCGATCGCACTGAACACCGCGCGGGCGTACGACTGGATCTACGACACCCTGACGCCGGCCGAGCGGGCCCGGGTCGTCGCCATGATGCGTACCCGCGCGGCCGAGATGTACGGCGTCCTGCGCAGGATGCCCTACGAGTCGAAGCCCTACGGCAGCCATTCGCAGCGGGCGATGATGTTTCTCGGGGAGACGAGCATCGCGTTCATGGGCGAGATACCGGAGTGCGACGAGTGGCTGGAGTACGTGCTGACCTGCTACTCGTGCCTCTATCCGCCGTGGGGCGGCGCGGACGGCAGCTACTCCGAGGGGCCGTGGTACTGGTCGAGCTACATGAGCTTCGCCCTGCAGTTCATAGATGCCCTCCAGGGCGCTACGGGAGTAGATCTCTACGGCAAGCCTTTTTTCCGCCGCACCGGCGACTATCTACTCTACTGCGTCTCGCCGTTCAACCAGATGATGCCCTTCGGCGACGGCATCTGGCTGAAGCCGGGGTCTCTCCACAAGACGAACATGTACCGGTTCGCCACGTTCTACCGCAACCCGTACTACCGGTGGTACGTCGACGCCATGCCGATGGCCCTCTCGAACAACATCCCGAACTTCCTCTGGCACGACGACACCGTCAAGCCGAGAGCCCCGACCGACATCCCGCAGTCGAAGGTGTTCTACGACGCCGGGCTCGTAGCGATGCACACCGATCTGGCCGACGGAAAGGAGGACGTTCAGTTTCAGATGAGGAGCAGCCCCGCCGGCTCGTCGAGCCATGCGCTTGCCGATCAGAACTCGTTCTATCTGCAGGCGTTCGGCGAGGCGTTGGCGATCCCGTCCGGCTACCGGCCGTACTACGGCGCGCCGCACCACATGCGGTGGACGAAGCAGACGAAGGCGCACAACACGATCCTGGTGAACGGCGAGGGCCAGCCGATCCAGTCGCGGTCGGCCCAGGGACGGATCGTCTCGGCGGTCCTGACTGGTGGGATCGAGTACGCTTGCGGCGACGCATCGAAGGCGTATGACGGGAAGCTCACGAAGTACCTGCGCCACGTGATCTTCCTGCGGCCGGGGTGTTTCGTGCTCGTGGACGAACTCGGGGCCCCGGCGGCCTCGACGTTCCAGTGGCTCCTGCACTCGTGGGAGAAGATGGCTTTGGACGGTCAGACCGCGACGATCAGCAGGGGTGACGCGCGCCTGCTCGCGGAATGGGTGTGGCCTGCGGGTCTCGATATCAGCCAGACCGACCAGTTCTCCGTGCCGGACACTAGGCCGGGATCAGTGAACCAGTGGCACCTGACGGCCTCGACTACCGACCCGTCCAGAACGCAGGAGTTCGTGACGGTTCTGCGCCCGTACCGCGCCGATGACACGACCGAGCCGCTTATCGAGCGCATCGAGGCGCCCGGGGCAATCGGCGCGCGGGTGCGGTGCGGCGGTTCGACCGATACGGTCATACTCAACCGACTGGGCGGCGTGATTGCCGGGCTGCCGGTCAAGTCGGACGGGCACATCGTCGCTCTGAGGGAGAAAGCCGGCGCCCTGACGACTGCGCTGATGCTGGAGGGCACCTACCTGACTTGCGGCAGGGACTCGCTGCGCGCCGACGCGAAGGTGACGGCCTGCATGGAGGTGCGGAAGGACGCGAGGAAGCTGATCGTCCAGTCCGACAGGCCGGCGGCGATCTCGGCGGCGGTGCCCGAGGCGGCGGCGAGGCTTCTGATTGACTATCCCGTCGGCAAGATGCTCAGGTCGCCAATAACGGACGACATGGAGGACCCGAAGTGGTTCCGCGGGACGGTGGAGCTCGACGGGAGAGCGCTCTCCCGCGCGCGGTTCTCGTTCGACCCGAATACCCACACGATCACGCTTAGGATCCCC
Source organism: Armatimonadota bacterium (assembly GCA_017993055.1). Lineage (NCBI taxonomy): Bacteria > Bacillati > Armatimonadota > Armatimonadota bacterium. The sequence goes on along the minus strand of JAGONM010000017.1, from coordinate 45,234 downwards.
GCGGGCGAGCACCGGATCGAGATCAGGGCGACCGGGCAGCCGAGTTGAGGTGCGGTGCGAACCGGATCAACCCCCTCTCCCCCGCAACTGGGGAGAGGGGACTGCCCGTGTTCCGTCTACGCGAACACCGACGGCTCCCTGACCTCGCCGCGGATGCCGATGACCACGGACTTGAGCAGGATATCCGCGCCTGACTCCGCCACCGCCTGCTGTGCCGCGAACAGGAGTCCGAGGCAGCACGGGACCTCCATGTGGATGACCGTGATGCTCCTGATCCCGCCCTGCAGGATGATCCCCTTCAGCTTCTCCTTGTAGGCGTTCACGTCGTCGAACTTCGGGCAGCCGATTGCCAGGGCCTTCCCCTTCATGAAGTCGGGGTGCATCGAGGCATAGGCGAACGCGGTGCAGTCGGCGGCAAGCACCAGATCGGCGTCCGCAAAGTATGGGGCGCTCGGGCTGACCAGATTCAGCTTGACCGGCCACTGCCGGAGCGCGCTTCGGAGCTTCGGCGCGTCGGCCTCGTCCTCATCCTCTTCAACGTCGCTGAAGTCGAACATGCGGGCGGACGGGCATCCACCGCCTCCGCCCGAACTCGGGCATCCGGCTGCCGGAGCGGCATGCTTGGCCTGGCGGGCTCTGTGCTCCTCGAGAGACCGGCCCATCGAGGTCAGGTGATCCTCGACCGCCTCCACGTCGAACTCCTCGGCCTCGCGCTCCTCGAAGGAGATTGCATCCATCGGGCACTCGCCGAGGCATGCGCCGAGCCCGTCGCAGAACTTGTCCGCCACGAGCTTCGCCTTGCCGTCAATGATCTGGATCGCGCCCTCCGCGCAGGACGGCACGCAATCGCCGCATCCGTTGCACAGATCCTCGTCAATCTTGATAACCTTCCGCATCACTCTCGTCATCCGGTCTACCTCGCTTTGTCAGGATTCATCTGTATTATAGCCTCGAGAGGCCGACGAATCCTTGACGCAGGTCAAGATATGCGCTTTTGCCGGTTTTATTTCACTCTCGCCTCTGCCATCAGAGGTTCATATCGAGTTGGATCGTGACGCAGTCGGCGAGTGAGGAGTCGTTGAACCAGTCGTACCCGACGATGAGGCTGGTCGTCGGGCTGAAGGTATATGCGACTCCGGCGCTGAGCGCCCCGAACGCGCTCTCGCCGCCCTGGTAGTCAACGGCCGCCCACCACTTGTCGCTGATCATCTTGTCGTAGCCGAGCAGGACCATCGCGTTGTCGCCGCCGAGCGCCCGCTTCCGTCCGACTCCGTAGCCCGCGGTCAACCGGCCAGAGCTGAGCGTCTTGCTCGCGAGCAGGTAGACGATGCTGGACGAGGTATCGCCGTCCGTGCCGAGACCGTAGACGCCCGCGACCAGTCGGGGCGATGTCGGTGACTCGTCCTTGAGGAGAGCCTTGGCGTTCAGGTAGAGCGGGTCGTCAATCCCTTCGAAGTAGTCCAAGCCGTACTCGATCTTCCCGTCGCCGAAGGTCAGGCCGAAGTCGGTGGCGGGGTCGTCCGCGCCGCCTTCCGCGAGAAAGGCATCAATGCCGAGATGCACCGAGCCGGTCTGGATATCGGTCGAAGGAATCCAGATGAGCGTGGACGGCGTGGCGTGGGCCGTGACCGCCAGAGCGAGAATGATCAGAGCCGCGAAGATCGTTCTTGCCGTCATGAGTGTCGCCTCCTTGGAGTATGTTCGCGCTCCTGTATGCTAACGGAGTCGGGTTTCATCCATATTGCGCAGAGGTTAAGAACAGGTTTCCGGCATGGGAACGGAGTATTGGACTGGTGAGGTGATGGAGTGATGAACCGACTTTATGCATCGAACCGCGCGCCGCTTCAGGATGCCGCATTCGACTTCCTGCCGCTCGGGAGCGTGAAGCCCCGAGGATGGCTCAAGCAGCAGCTCACGGTCCAGGCGAACGGCCAGACCGGCCACCTGCCGGAGTTTTGGGACTCGCTAGGGCCGAACAGCGGGTGGCTCGGCGGTACCGGCGAGAGCTGGGAACGCGGGCCGTACTACCTCGACGGGCTGATCCCGCTCGCGTACCTGCTCGATGACGAGAAGCTGATCGGCATCGCGCGCAGGTTCACGGAGTGGACTCTCGGCAGCCAGGACGAGAGCGGCCACTTCGGGCCGAAGTCGCTCAGCGACTGGTGGCCGTTCGGGGTCATCCTGAAGGCGCTCACGCAGTACCACGAGGCCACCGGCGACCCGCGCGTGATCCCGCTGATGGAGCGGTTCTTCAAGTACATGAAGCGCGAGCTTCCGAACAACCGGATGCACTCATGGGCGAAGGTCCGGTGGGCCGACACGATCCTGAGCATCATCTGGCTCTACAATCGGAACGGCGACCCCGAGCTGATCGAGTTGGCTAACGACATCATGCGTCAGGGCTACGACTGGAGCTGGCACTTCACCGACTTCGGCCACACTCAGAAGCAGGCGCTGAACTTCCCCATGCGGACGCACGTCGTGAACAACGGCATGGCGGCGAAGACTCCCGGCGTGCAGTACGTCCTGACCGGCTGGCAGGAGCACAAGGATGCGGTCGGCAAGACCATCGAGATGCTCGACAAGTTCCATGGGACGGCGGCCGGCATCTTCACCGGCGACGAGCACTACGCGGGCAGGAATCCGACTCAGGGCACGGAGCTGTGCGCGGTCGTGGAGTACATGTTCTCGCTCGAGAACCTGATGCAGATGTTCGGCGATCCCGCGTTCGGCGACCAGCTGGAGATGATAGCATACAACGCGCTCCCAGGCACGTTTACGGCCGATATGTGGCAGCATCAGTACGATCAGCAGGCGAACCAGGTGCTCTGCACGATCGCGAAACGGCACTGGACCAACAACGGCGACGACGCGAACCTCTTCGGCCTCGAGCCGAACTACGGGTGCTGCACGGCGAACTTCCACCAGGGCTGGCCGAAGTTCGCCGCCAACCTCTGGATGGCGACGCCGGACGAGGGGCTCGCGGCGGTGGCATACGGCCCGTGCCAGGTTGGAGCGAAGGTTCGCGGCGGCCAGGAGATCAGCATTGACGTGGAGACCGACTATCCGTGGGATGAGACGATCAAGGCAACGCTGCGTCTGTCGAAGCCGGCCGCCTTCCCGCTTCGCTTCCGTATCCCCGCGTGGGCCGAGGAAGTGAGCGTCCACATCAACGGCGAGGCGGACCATGCCGAGCCGGGAACTTTCCTCGCCATCGAGCGCGAGTGGCAGAACGGCGACGTCATCGAGCTGCGTCTTCCGATGAAGGTGCGCGTCGAGCGGCGTTTCAACGACTCGGTCACGCTAAGGCGCGGGCCGATTGTGTATTCGCTCAAGATCGGCGAGCGGTGGGAGAAGATCAGGGGCGAGGACCCGTGCCCGGATTACGCGGTGCATCCGACGACGGCGTGGAACTACGGGCTGCTGCTCGATCCCGAGAAGCCGGAGGTCGAGGTGGTGAAGAAGTCGGTCGGCCGGACGGTCTACGGCCCGGAGTTCGCGCCGGTCGAGCTGAGAGTCAAGGGCCGCAAGATCCCGGAGTGGACGCTCGCCGACAACCAGGCCGGCCCGCTCCCTCAGAGCCCGGCGAAGTCGTCCGAGCCGGCCGAGGATCTGACGCTGATCCCCTACGGGTGCGCGAAGCTCCGGATCACGGAGTTCCCGCTGCTGGAGGGGTAGTGACCAGTGGGCAGACCGTCATGCTGATATCGTTTCAGCATCCAGGCCGGGGTGGACCCTGAATCGAGTTCAGGGTGACGCGTGGATATGCCGTCCCGCCGGTCGCAGACCGTCATGCTGAGCTTGACTCAGCATCCAGACCGGCGTGGACCCTGAATCGAGTTCAGGGTGACGGCGGTGGTGAGGCCTTCCCGCTGCCGTCGGGAATCGGCTTGAGCGAGAGGAACGGGCGGAGAACCCCGCACATCCCGTAGGCGAAGTCGGACGTCCCGTCGTGGAAGGCTGCGTCGTAGGTCGGCCTGGAGCCCGGAAGCGCCTCGATCCGCTGCTGGGAGACCTGACCCCAGTGGAGCGGGCCCTGCGCGACCGCGTCGGCGAACTTCGGCTTGATCTTCTCCATCGCCGAGAGATGCGCGCCGACGAACCGCTTCAACTCCAGGAAGTACGCTTCCCTATCGGTCTCCCAGAGCTTCATCAGGCCGATGTACGCCTTCACCGCCGCGTCACGGCGCTCGAGCGCCCCGTCGAGGCCCTTCGCCTTCGCAAGGCCGACGAGCCGCGCAAACTCGTCCGGGTTGTCGTCAACCGCCTTGCCGAAGTAGATCCGCGCGTCGCCCCGCTCGGCGAGGCCCGCGTTGCCCATCAGCGCGAGGATGACGAGCCGCCGGGTGCTGACGATGCGGTGCACGACTCCGGGCGGGAACTGCAGGTACTCCCCTCGCTTCAGCTCGACGGTGCGGAAGCCGTTCTGCATATCGTGCAGCTCGGCCCTGCCGCTCCCGCTCAGGACGTAGTACGCCTCGTCGGTAATCGCATGGACGTGCGGGCAGCCTGAGTTCAGGCCGTCCGGCGCGGGGCGCTGCTCGTAGACGGTCAGATGCGTCAGCCCCACCCCGCCGATGATCCCCGCGGGGGGGCTCTCCGCCAGGGCGGGAGCGAGCGCGGTCAGTATCAGAAGCAGCATCGTGATCGGTTTCATGGCGATTCCTCTCCGGGAATGTAACGGATGGGACTCATCGGACGTATGTTCTCATTCGCCGACTGCCGGGTTCTCCCTCCATTGACCCTTCGGCGAGAGAAGTGCTATCCTCTCCCCGGAGGAAACGGGCATGGTTTCCGCATTGGTCATAGCGGGCATCCTGGCGGCCGGCGCGACGGCCGACGAGACCCCGGCGGTGACGCTCAGCCCGAGCGCGCTGCCGGGGAACATGGCGCAGGTCAATACCGAGGCGGCGCCTACCACTAAGGACGGCAGAACCGCCCTCCGGGTTCGCTTCAATAAGGTGGACTGGCCGAACGTGTACTTCACTCCCCCGGAAGGCCTCTGGGACTGGAGCGCCAGTCCGGGGCTCGCGGTGGACGTCTTCAACCCTGAGGAGGAGCCGGTGGCCGTCTCGATGCGCGTGGACAACGCGGGCGCGGACGGGGCGAACAACTGCAACACCGGCACCGCGACCGCCGCTCCCGGAGAGTGGACGACCCTCCGCCTGAGGCTCAGCACCGGCGACAAGGCGACGTTCTGGGGGATGCGCGGAATCCCCGGCGGGTCCGGCTCGCAGGACCGGCCGATAGACCCGGCGAAGATCACCGCCTTCCAGGTGTTTCTCCCTCGCCCGGCGAAGGAGCACACCCTCTTGCTCAGCAACTTCAGGACGTTCGGCCCGGCGGCCAAGAAGGCCGCCCTGCCGTTCGTTGACAGGTTCGGCCAGTACAAGCACGCTGACTACCCCGGCAAGCTGGTGGACGAGAAGGAACCTGCCGAAAGGCGAATCCAGGAGGAGAAAGCGCTCAGGGCTGCGCCTGAACTCCCGGGCCGGGACAGGTTCGGCGGGTGGATGGGCGGCCCGAAGCTGGAAGCGACGGGATGGTTCCGCGCGGAGAAGGTCGGCGGGCGCTGGTGGCTCGTCACGCCGGAGGGGCACGTCTTTCTCTCGATCGGCGCGGACTGCGTGAACAACTGGGAGCAGACCTTCATCGAGAAGCGCGAGGCCTGGTTCGAGTGGCTGCCCGACCCGGAGGGCGAGTTCAAGGCCGCCTACGGACGCTATTCCGGCGCGCACAGCATGGCAGAGGCGATCGGCGGAGGAGGCCGGACGTTCAACTTCTACAAGGCGAACCTGATACGCAAGTACGGCGACGGTTGGAACGATAAGTGGCGGGAGAACTCCTACGCGCGGCTGAGGGCGTGGGGATTCAACACGGTCGCAAACTGGTCGGCGGCGGACGTGCTCGAGCACAGCCCGATGCCTTTCACCGCGAACGCATCCGTGTCCGGCGACTTCCGGCGCATCGAGGGCGGAGGAGGCTACTGGGGCAAGATGCCGGACGTATTCGACCCCAGGTACGCCGTCGCGGCGGACGCGTCCATCGCGGGGATCAGGGGTTTCGCCGCAAACCCGCTCTGCATCGGGTACTTCGTGGACAACGAGATCGCCTGGGACGCCGTCGAGCGCGGGCCGCTCGCCAGCCCTCCTGATCAGCCGTGCCGCGTCGAGATGGTCAAGAGGCTCGCGGCGAAGCACGGATCGCTCGAAGCCCTGAACGAGGCGTGGGGAACGGACGCGTCGTCCTGGGAGGCGCTCCGAGTACCCGACAGGCCGAATGAGGCGTGCAGGAGGTACCTCGAAGAGTGGGTGTACGCCTTCGCGCGTCGGTACTTCGAGACCATCAGCGCGGCCGTGAAGAAGCACGCGCCGAACCAGCTTTACCTCGGATGCCGGTTCGCCTGGAGCCATCCCGCGGCGGTCAGAGCTTGCGACGACGTGTCGGATGTCGTCAGTTTCAACATCTATCGGCGCGAGGTGGACTGCCTTCAGTGGTCGGGCGGCCTGAAGAAGCCGCTCATCATCGGCGAGTTTCACTTCGGGGCGCTGGACAGGGGAATGCTGCACACGGGGCTCGTCGCCACGGAGAGCCAGGCCGACCGCGCGGCGCATTTCAAGCGCTACGTCGAGAGTGTCGCGGACTGCCCGGCGTTCGTGGGATGCCACTGGTTCCAGTACGTGGACGAGCCGCTGACGGGGCGCGTCTACGACGGGGAGAACTACAACATCGGGCTGGTGGACGTGACCGACACGCCGTACCCGGAGCTGATCTCCGCCGCGAGGGAAGTCAACGCCGAGGTGTACGAGCGGCACATGAAGTCGAAGTGAACGCGTAGGGGCGAAGCATTGGCTTCCGAAGGCGTCACTTGTTGGCAACCGGCAGCCAATGCTTCGCCCTATCGAAGGAAAGGACATCAATGAGCAGAGTCGCATGGGGAATCATCAGCACCGGCCGGATAGCGGGGGTATTCGCAAACGGCGTGAAGGGATCGGAGACCGGAGAACTCCTCGCGGTCGCCAGCCGCAACCAGGAGAAGGCCGACGAGTTCGGCGGCGAGCACGGAATCGAGCGCCGTTACGCGAGCTACGAGGCCCTGCTCGCAGACCGCGACGTCCAGGCCGTCTACATCGCCACACCCCATCCGATGCACTCCGAGTGGGCGATCAAGGCGGCGGAGGCCGGCAAGCACATCCTCTGCGAGAAACCGCTCACGCTCGACTACGCCCAGGCCGCCGCCGTGGTGGACGCCGCGCGCCTGCACGACGTATTCCTCATGGAAGCCTTCATGTACCTGAGCCACCCGCACACCGCGAAGCTCTACGAGACCGTCGCAGGAGGCGCGATCGGCGAGGTGCGCATCATCCAGGCGACTTTCAGCTTCAACGCGGGATACAACCCGGAGGGCAGGCTCTTCAAGAACGCGCTCGGCGGCGGAGGCATCCTCGACGTGGGATGCTACTGCACGTCCATGGCGCGGCTGATCGCCGGCGCCGCAAACGGCAAGCCCTACGACGAGCCGACCGAGATCAAGGCGATGGGCCACATCGGAGAGACCGGCGCGGACGAATACGCCGTCGCCACGATGCGCTTCGAGAACGACATCCTGGCGAGGGTCTACACGGGCGTCCGGCTGAGCCAGGACAACGTGGTGCGCATCTACGGCACGGACGGGAACATCTTCGTCCCGTCCCCGTGGAACCCGACGAGAGACCCGGGGACCGCGAAGTTCATCGTCAACCGGGCGGGCAAGGAACCCGAGGAGGTGACGACGGAGGCGGCGAAGTTCCTCTACTCCTACGAGGCCGACGCGTTCGCCGCCGGGATTGCCGATGGGAAGGCGGCGCATCCGTGCATGACGCCGGAGGAGACGCTGGGAAACATGAGGACCTGCGACCTGTGGCGCGCGGGGATCGGGCAGATATACGACATCGAGAAGCCGGACGCCGACTTCCCGACCGCCGACGGACGGCCGCTGGAGGCACGGCCGGGTAACCGCATGAAGTACGGGCGGCTCCCCGGCCTCGACAAGCCGGTCTCACGGGAGATCATGGGCATCCCCGTCGCGCCGACGCCGTATCTTGCGCCCTACGCATCGGTCCTGTACGACGAGTTCTTCCGATGCGGCGGCAACTGCTTCGACACTGCGTACATCTACGGCGGCGGGCAGGTGGACCGGACCCTCGGCCAGTGGATCAGGAATCGCGGAGTTCGCGGGCAGGTGAGCATCCTGGCGAAGGGGGCGCACACCCCTCACTGCTACCCCGAGAGCCTCACCTCACAGCTCATGGAGACCCTGGAACGCCTGCAGACCGACTACGTGGACATCTACATGATGCACCGCGACAACCCGGAGGTGCCGGTCGGCGAGTTCGTGGATGTCCTGAACGAGCACAAGAACGCCGGGCGCATCCGAGTGTTCGGCGGCTCGAACTGGAGCATCGAGCGCTTCGAGGCGGCCAACGCATACGCGAAGTCGAAGGGCCTCATGCCGTTCGTCGGGCTGAACAACAACTTCAGCCTCGCGCGGATGGTCGAGGCGCCATGGGGCGGATGCATCGCATCGGCCGACGAGGACTCCAAGTCCTGGTTCGAGAAGACTCAGACCCCGCTGCTGGCCTGGTCGAGCCTGGCGAAGGGGTTCTTCGTGCGGGGCGACCGCAACCGGGTGACCGAGGGAGAGTTGGTGAACTGCTGGTACGCGGAGGACAACTTCCTGCGGCTCGATCGGGCGAGAGAACTGGCGGTGAAGAAGGGCGCGCAGCCGGTGCAGATCGCGCTCGCGTGGGTGCTTCATCAGCCGTTCCCGACGTGGGCGCTGGTGGGGCCGGGGAACCTGCACGAGATGCGCGTCTCGACCGAGGCGCTCGACATCGAACTCACGCCGGAAGAGGTCAAGTGGCTGAACCTGGAACTGTAGCGCGGCCGACCGATCCGACGAGTCAGACGCGTCCGACGGGGCTAACAAGCGAAAGCACGTGCACCCCGTACTCCGGGTCCATCACGCGGGTCGCCTCGATGCCTAGCAGCTCGATGATGACCACTTCGAGCACCAGGTAGACCGACATCGCGATCCGGGGGCAGCCGATCATGACCTCCTCGTGGTTGCCGATCCCGCCGTGGAAGTGGAGCGAGGGCTTGTCATCAATCCAGACGAGCGTCCCGAAGCCGACGAGCTCCCGGGCGTCGTCGAACTCCTTCACGATCGGGACCACCGTGCCGTGAGGACTCTCGGGGCCGATGACGACCTTGCCGCTCCTCATGCCTCCCATCGCCATCACCGCGCCGACCCGCACGTTCTCCTTCGAAGCGATCTCGGTCACCGCGTCGTATATCGAATCGCCGTCACTCAACCTCGCGAGGAAGACTCTGCCCAGCGTGCCCTGCGTGTATTCCATGGCGCCTCCAGTGATCAGTGTCCAGTGACCAGTCAAGTCCACTGGTTACCGGTTACTCTCCCAACCGCGTTAAGAGATTCTCCCTGGGGTTGATCCAGATGTTGTCCCACTGAACATTGAGGTTCTGCGGAAGGTCGGGACACTCGATGAGGACGCTCTCATACGGGCCGATGGAGATCGGGTCGGTCGGCGCGCACTTCGCCTGAAGCCTCGCCTTCAGCGGAACCGGGCCGAGGTTCTCGAGGCGCAACTGTGTCGCGCCGCTTCCGTCTTCGGTGCGCCGAGCCTTCACCATGCCGCCCACGAGGTCCGTCAGAAGCTCCTTCCGGCCCCACAGCATGCCGTCGAACCAGGCGACGGTCCTTCGCGCGCGGACAGCGTCCATCACGCCCTTCGCCGTGCGCTTCTCGACGAGCAGCAGGGTGATCGGCCCCTGTTCGGCGCCTCTCGCACCGTGTTCGTCGGAGTTGGCGAAGACGGCAAGGTTGTTCTCCAGCCCCCAGTCGAAGCCGTTCGGATAGCACCAGGAGCCGTGGGTCAGGGTCGTGTTCCAGCCCTGGCCGACGACGCCGTTCTTGACCTCGACGCCCTGGATGACACCCTGAGCGATGCCCCACTTGGTCGGGTCGCGGAAGCCGGTGTGCGGGTGCGCCCAGATGATGAGTCCGGCGTTCGCCTTCACCTCGCGCATCTGGTCCTGGTAGAAGGCGGTCTCCGCGCCGGGCTTGTCGGCCCACTTGTGGGAGTTCTGCGGTTCGTACTTGTCGGAGAAACCTATCAGCACGTAGTGCTCGCCTATCGCCATGCCGCTCTCCATGCCCCTGATGAGGACGATACCCAGCGACTGAGCGAGGGGAAGAGCCTCGGCGTAGGACTTGCAGCTTCCGTGGTCGGTGATGGCGACGGCATCGTACCCGTGCTGCCATGCCTCGACGACTCGCTCACGGGGCTTGAACCTGCCGTCGGAGTACTGCGTGTGCATGTGGAAATCGCCGCAGAGGACTTCGTACTTGCCGACGCGCGGGAACTCGTGCATCGGGCGGGCGAGGGCCGCTTGGAGCGGATATGATGCAAAAAGACACAGGGCAACAAGCCCGACAAGGATAGTTCTGAGGTTTCTGTTCATCGTGCAATCTCCTTCTTCCCGCGTTCGAAGCGGCGGCGCCCGCCGCGTTTGCCAAGCATACCACGAAACCGTCTGTTCGACAAACCTCTGTCTCAGCGGGCATACGGGCGACCGGTTTGATACCCATCAACTATGGGTATATTCCCGCCGGAGCAATCCAATCCAAGGAGGGAAACATGGCTGCACCACAAATGATCGCGATGATCCTTGTCATCGTAGGAGCGCTCAACTGGCTGCTGGTCGGGCTGTTCAAGTTCGACCTCGTGGCCGCCATCTTCGGCGAGAAGAGCGCATTGTCCCGTATAGTCTACACTCTGGTGGGCATTGCGGGAATCTATGCGATCTGGATTCTCGTCTGGATGAACAAGCTGGCCGCAGGCTCCTAGCGCCTCAGGGCAGGAGCGTTTCGGCTACCCATCGCGCCAGATCGGGGCGAGGGCGTCCCAGTCCTCGTCGGTGATCGGCTCCATCGTGCCGTCTACGGCCGTCAGGAAGTAGAGGCTCGGGACGCCGAGGGTCGGTTGCGCCTTCGTGTACTGAAGCCACTCCGTGTGGCTCGGCGCGCTAGAGTTGTCGCAGTCAATGAGCGCGTGCGGGCAGGCGATGCGGGCGATCCGGGCGCGGTGGGCCATCATGTCCGAGACCTCGCGACAGCCCGCGTAGATGTCGTTCAGCCGGAGCATGTCGGTGCAATCGGCGAAGTAGGGGTTCGCAAGGTGCGTGACCATCAGCGCGTCCGGCTTGGCGGCCTTGAGCGCGTCGTAGACCTGTTTCGCCAGGGACTTCTGCATCTCGATGCCCCAGACGCCGCTGTGCGTACTGAACCCCTCGCCGACGACCATGTTCGTCCAGTCGTACTTGATGCCGTCCGCGTTCCAGCACCCCGGCTCGTCGGAGATCATTCGTCGAACCATCGCCCGGATGCGCGCCTGATACGCCGGGCTCGACGGGTCGGCGCAGACGGTCTTGCCCTCGCGGTCCTTGACCGTCTCCTCCGGCGAGAGTCCCTCGGGGTTCCACGCGCCGAACCAGAGCAGCACGCGAATCCCCTCCTCGTGCCGGGCGTCTATCCAGCCGCGCAGGTCCGGCCACTTGGCGGAGTCAACCTCGCACGTGCCGTATTGTTTCTGCCACTTGTCGTCAATGACGACGGTTCCGGGCCGAAGCCCCTTCTCGCGTATCAAAGCGAGGAACTCGTCGTACATCTCCCGGGTCGCGAGTTCCTGCGAGGTTTCAAGGCCGCGTTTCATCCGCTGTACGCCCTGCTCGCCCCATCCGCAGAATATCGGCCGTGACCACCACTCGGCCCGCGGATGCCGGTTCGGATTCACAATCCCTCGGTCGCGCAGTGAGTCGCAGTACAGGCGGATCGCCTCGTACTCGTCGTTCGCGGGATGAAAGACAAACTCGGGCGACGCCCACTCGCCGGCAACCTCCGTCATTCCGTCGTACATCAACCGAAAGCAGAACCAGTTCGGGGCGGTGATATGCTCGAACCGGGAGAAACCATATTGGCCGCTCTGTGGAGCGACTCCCGCCCCGAGCCACGGCCCGTTGTTGAACCCGAGGCTGTAACAGAACGGCGGCGGCGTGAAGATCCAGTGCAAGTCGGCATGCCAGTCGGTCGGCTCGTCGGACATCCGGCCGCTGGAAGCGTCAATGCATCCGTACTGCATGGATTTGTAGTACCGCTGGTCGAGCAGCGAGCACTCCGGCGTGAAGAAGCGGGAGTAATCGGCGAACGACCACTTCTCCCGGTCGTCCGCCGCGCCGTTGAAGTACCGCAGGCTTCGAAGAGTGTTGTTTCCCTTGACGCGGACCTGATATCGAATCGAGTGCGGATCGAGGCGCAGGGTGTATATCTTCTCCGGCCAGAGCGCGCTCTCCGCCCGCCAGGTGATAGTCGCCGCGTCGGCTTCCCGAACCATTTGTGGAGGCGAGAGCGACGTGTCGAGGTCCGACGCCTCGATGCTGTCGAGCGAGGAGCCGACCTTCAGCGCCGCATAGCGCCGTCCGTCGAGGGATATGGATATCTTCTCGTCTGAAACGTCGGCGGAATAGCGATCGAAATCGAACAGCATGGGCGATCCTCGTTGCCGGAACGTTCGGTATCGGCGATCGCAATCCCTTCAACCCGGCTCTGCCTCGAACCCTTCCATGATGTTTCGGGATTTCCGTTCGCAGACTCACTCCTTGTCGAGTGCGATCCGGATTCCTACCCGCCGATGGGTCCACCCGAGGTGGCGGTAAGTAGTCGTATCATGAAGTGAACCGGCGATGGGTAGGGACCTGGGCCTCCCTACCCATCAACCACGCATCGCTACTTCTTCTCCATCTGCCTGATCTGCTTGTGGATCTTCTTCCACTTCTCCTTCTCGATCTGCGCGGCCTCGACATCCTGCTTGCGCTCCAGGTAGCTCAGTTCCTTCCGAAGCTTCCGGTAGCTCTCGAAGCGTCCCTCACTCAACACCCCCGTGGAGAGCGCTTCCTGCACCCGGCATCCCGGCTCGTTCTCGTGTCGGCAGTCGGCGAACCGGCATCCCTCCGCCAGCGCCGAGATGTCGCTGAACGCGTCGGCCAGCCCGCCCTCCGCGTTCCACAGCTGGAGTTCGCGCATCCCCGGCGTATCTATCACCAGCCCGCCGGACGGGAGCACGAACATCTGCCGGTGGGTCGTCGTGTGGCGGCCCCGGCTGTCGTCCTCGCGAACCTCCTGGGTGCGCTGGACCTCTTTGCCGAGCAGATGGTTGAGAATCGTCGATTTCCCCACGCCCGATGAGCCGAGCAGGGCCACCGTCTTCCCCCTCACGAGGTATCTCGGCAACTGCTCCAGCCCCTGTTGCTCGATCACGCTCAGCGCGTGCACCGGCACTCCCGGCGCGGATGCCTCCACCTCAGCCAGGCGCTCCTCGACCTCCGGGCACAGGTCGGACTTCGTGAGCAGCACGACGGGCTCGGCGCCGCTCTCCCAGGCGAGCGTAAGGTAGCGCTCGACCCTTCGCACGCTGTAGTCGCCGTCGAGGCCGATGACCACAAACACAGTGTCGATGTTCGCCGCGAGCGGCTGTTCGGCGATCCGTTTCCCGGCCTGCTTGCGGGAGAACTTGCTCCTCCTGGGCAGGATCGCGTGGATCACGGCCTTGGGCGGCTGTTCGTCGAAGATGCGCGCGGCCACCCAGTCGCCGACGACGGGCAGGTCCTCCCTGCCGAGTGCGTCGTAGTACATCCTCCCGGTCGGGAAGGCCATCATCTCATCATTCCCGGTAAGGACTGTATACAGGTTCTTGTGTTCCAGGCTGATCCGGCCTGGGCGGTAACCCTCGGATGCGTATGCGCCGAAGCGATCGGCGAACTCATCATCGAATCCGAGATCTTCCAGTGTCAATTCGAGTTCCTCCATTCAGACACAATACGAGTGCGGAAACAGCGGGGGAGCAGCGCTTGTGCCTCGGAGAAACCGATGAGTAACTGCGGCGAACGAGTAGTGGCGAAACCTACTTCGCGGGCTCTCCGAGGAGCGACGCCGATCCCCATATCTCGGATGTAGTTGCTACAGCGACCATACGGCCCCTCCTCTTCTTGAAGTAGTTGCAGTCGTATTGTACCCGATTTCAGTCCGGGAATCAAGCGCTCTGGCGTAGAGGTGGGCGTTAGGGACTCCCTTACGGCTTCGCTCTCCCGGCGAAGACGATCTCGTCGAACCATACGCTGCCGTTGGTGCCGGGAGTTACCACGCAGGATATGACGGCGTGCGACGCTTTCCTGGCATCCGTGACCTCCACCCGCTTCCAGTCGGAGTTTCCCACGGTAGTGGTGTCTGTGCGCCCGATCTTTCTTCCCGCGGAGTCGTACCATGTGACGCTCAACATGCCCAGGGCATCGGTGCTCGTCGAGCGCACGAACCCCGCCAGCTCGTACTCCACCCCAGGCCTTACAGGCAGCCTGACACTGTTCCACGACCGCTCGGACGGGCCGGGATCAATGCGGAGGGCGCGCTGGCCGGTGTACGAGTCGCGCATCCCGCAGTTGATGTCCACCAGGCCCTCGATCTTGTAGTTGCCCCAGCCCGGCTTCGTCCACGCGAGCTTGTCCGAGTCCTCGGACTTCGTCCAGTAGTCGGGCTTGTCGTCCTTGTCCTCATCGAACTCGAGGCTGTTGTCTGCCAGGAGATTGTGGGACGGATAGGACGGATGAGACGGATGGGACGGGCCGAAGAGGATGCAGTCGATCATCTTGGCGTAGGGGCGGTCGTCGGCCATGGTGACGAGCATGTTCTTCCCGCGCGGCTCGTTGACCTTGATCGTGAGCGTGTGATCGCCCGCTGGGAGCTTCACGTTGGCGTAGTGATACCATGCGAAGATCTGGCGGGTGTCCTCGAGCGCGTTGTACAGGGTGACGACCTCGACGTCCCTAGGCACGAGCGTGTTCGGCGAGTCATGCCACTCGCCGACGTCTATCCTCCAGGAAGAGGGTGACGAGTAGCCGAGCAGGTTCTCCCTGATCCACATCGCATACTCGCCCGGCTTGTCGGCGCGGAACCTGTACTTCGCGTACCAGCCGGTGTCCGCCGGAGGAGGGACTGCGGTCTCGAGTGCGAGGCATGCCGCGCCGGAGAGGTTCGGCATCGCGCCCATCCGGCTGTAGTTCCAGTTGTGGGCGACGGGGTTCTCGCCCTCGACTGTGATGGAGGAGTCAGAGTAAGGCCCCGTACTCGTACTCCTACTCGTAAGCTTACTCGGCTGTATTCGGTCTGCACTCTTGATGATAACCGCATCCCGGGCCGCCAGGGAGTCCACCATGATTCCCTCCGGCGCCCACGGGAGGTTCGCGCGGACGAGTTTCATGTACACCGGCTCGAGATAGACGTGCAGTTTCCCATCCCTCACCTCACCCGCCGGAGTTCCGTCCGGGTACCGCGCATCCACTTTCTCGCCCGGTTTCACGGGGATCGCAAAGGCATCTGCAACTCCCCTCCTTGATAAGGAAGGCTGGGAGGAGGTTCCGGAACCCCCTCGGCCCCGAGGCCGGTCCCCCTTATCAAGGGGGACAGCTTCTGCGGTTTCCACAACCGTCACGTAGTCACCGCCATCCCTGTAGGCAAACCCGCCGTCGAAGAGCTTCACCCCGAGCAGATCGAACATCCCGTAGTATGGATCGAGCGCCTTCTCCCTGCCGACCGCCAGGTCCTGCGGCTGGTAGCCGTGCCTGGGGAAGACTTCCTTGCTGTTGATCTGGAGGTTGCCGACGATTAGGTTCCAGACCTCGCCCTTCTCGTTTTGGCCGAGGACTTTGACCCCCTCACCCCCAGGCCCTCTCCCGGAGGGCGATGGGAGGAGCACCTGGAACTTGCGGCCGTCCTTGTCGGTCGAGAACCGGTCGGTGTAGTACCGATCGACTATGGGTATAGTCCCGAGGTCATATCTGAAGCCGATCATCGTCACTCGCTTGCCGTCCTCGATCGCCTGAGTCAGCTCGTCGGCGAACCGCTCGCTCGCGGGCTGCTTCTCGAGGTTGACGATATGCATCGCAACGTCGGCCTTCATGCTGACCTCGGGCACGATCCAGATGTTGTTCTGCGAGCGGCCGATCGGCTCGCGCCACCACCAGCCGCCGTAGTTCGAGAAATCGGAGTTCGGCTCGGAGTAGATCTCCATGCTGTGCTGGTTGAAGTGCGCCGGCAGTCTGAGGTAGATCGGCGGCTTGTAGTCTACGAGCTTGTCCGCATTTGCCAGAATCCGGCCGTAGGTCGCAAGCCATTCGAGCTGCCGGGGATCGCGCGAGACGGCGTCGGTCCACGGCTGGTCTACACCCCGCCCACCTATCATGTAGTACTGGAAGACACCCTTCGCGCCGCCGGAGAGCAGGGCATTGTAGTTGGCGTACATCGTACCCATGCGGCTGGTGTAGCCGATGCCTTTGTTGCGCGATGGAGACGCGTCCTGATGGTTGCCCTCGCCGGTCTCGGTAACGACGAGCCAGGTGGTCTTCGTCGCCTGCTTGAGTTCGCCGTATGCATGGACGCCCATGAAGAGGAGCATCGGCTCGCCCGTGCCGTATGATTCCATCCCCAGTCCGTCGTGGCCGCCGGCAGAGCCCGTGTCGTTGATGTGCCACCAGTCCACGTCCGAGAAGCACTTGTAGATCACCGGCACGTCGGCGATCCGGCCGAAGTCGTCCGCGATCCGGTTGCAGAACTCAAGGATCGCCCGGCCGTGATACTCGCGGATGTCGTAGTTGAACTGGCTGGTGGTCGCATCGAGGGCATATAGCTTGTCAACCTTCGGGGCATAGACCCACTGGATCAGCTTCTTCGTCTTCCGGTCGTCGGTCCGCTCCATCGAGACCGCGCTCGCGGCCGATGCGAAGTCGGGGAACGCGCCGTCCCTAGGCTTCCACGCGGCGTTCAGCTTCTCGATCGTGCCGTACCGCTGGCGGAGCCACTTCCCGAAGGCCTGCCGGTAGTCGTCGGTACTCGGAATGAGGCCGTGCCGCGTGTTCATCTCGTTCCAGAGCGGATCTACCACGAACCGGAATCCGGGTCCGAGCTTCACCTTGCTGTAGTGAGCGAGCACCTTGTCGCGGTACTTCTCGTAGACGCCGCCCCAGTAGTACATGACGAAACCGTCGTCGATCTTGTCGGGGAGGAAGATCACCTTGTACTTGCCCGTACCCGGAACCTTCACGTCGGCCTCCATGGTCTTGTTGTCGCTCACGGTGACCGACCCGTGCTGGACCATCTCCCCGGTCGCTTGATTCTCCACCATGAAGTATCCGCCTCTGACGTCCTTATCCTCGGCGCGGACCTTCCCGCTCTCCGTGACCTCGACCCTCGGGCCGCCCGCGACATAGGGGTAGCCGTATCCCTTTGACTCCAGCGCCTGGAACTCGACACCGTAGCGGAAACCGTGCTCGTCGAGGTAGTCAATGGTCTTCTGGAAGTAGGCGTAGTCGTCGTCCGAGTAGTCCTTCCAGAGGTAGGGCTGATTCACTCCGAGGTGGAGGTAGATGTCCTTGACCCCATACTTCTCGAGCAGTTCGAGCTGCGCCTGCACGAGGTTCCAGTCGCGGTCGTAGATGAACATGCCGCCTGCCGGAATCCAGGGTACGCCGTCCCAGACCAGGGCGTGCGCGTCGTTGATGTGCCAGCGGTGAGGAACGCCGTACTTGTCGGTGAACGTGCCGCGAGTGATGATCTTGCGCAGAACCGGCGACGGCGCGCCGGTGATGCGGATCGTACCGCTCCAAGCGGCCTTCTCGCCGAAGACGCCGGCCTCGACGGAGTACTCGCCTGAGGGGATGTCCTTCGGTACGGCGACGGAGACGGAACGCGACGGATGGGTCACATGGGACACATATGTTCTATCATCCAGGCTCAGGTAGAGGAATACCCTCGCGTCCGCCGGCAACGGCTCCTTCGACCGGATGTCGAACTGCGCCCTGATGTTGGAGCCGAGCGCAGCCCGGGAGGGCATCCTCACCGAAACCGACTCCACGAGCATCGGCCTCTGCGGGTAGTCCGGCGGCGTGTACGCGAAGCCGGGGACGGCGAGAAGGGCTGCGAAGATGACGAGCATGCATATTCTCATGCTGTCTCCTTCGGCGGATGGGCAGAGGCTTCCTTCAGACCCGCGAAGGAGCGGGAGTACAACTCCCGCCCCAACTGATGACCGGCAACCGGTTACTCGGGTCTGATACCGGCGGTTCCCAGGATGAAGTGCACGATGCCGCTCTTCAGGCTATGATTCCCGTGAACCGGCACGGAGATCGTTTCGTCACGCCCGGGCTTGGTGAGGATGTGGTGGCTACCTTCGACGCGGGCGATTTGCCAACCGTGAGATCTGAGGAGCCTGATGATCTCTCTGCCCGAGTAGGCCTTCACACCGAGATCTCCACGACCTCGCGAACGCGCTCGGGCGAACCCTTCCGGTCGTTCAGGACTGCGAGGCAGCCTCGGATGGCCTCTCGCAAGTTATCGTGAAGTTCCTGAAGAGTCTCGCCCTGGGTGACACAGCCTGGAAGAGCGGGGACTTCGGCCCAGAAGCCGCCTTCTTCGGCATCGTGGATTATCGCTTTGAACGTCATCTTGTCCACCTCCCACCATTATACCACCGGAGCGCAGGTGTGCTACTCCCGCCCCAACTGGTTGCTGCTCACTCCTTCTTGCTGAACTGTAGGAACCACGCTCCGAGTTCCTCGTTCCGGTAGGCGTTGTCCCACGAGTTGTGCCCGACTCCGGGGTAGACGGTCAGCTTCACCTCGCCGCCGGCGGCCTCGACCCACTTCTTCATATCCTTCGAGCGCTCGACGTCAACCGCCTGGTCCGCGTCGCCGTGGAACGTCCATATCGGCAGTTTCGCGAGCTTGGCAGCGATCTTCTCGTCGCCCCAGCCGCAGACCGGCGCGATCGCCGCGAACATATCGGGATGCTTCGATGCGATCGCCCAAGTGCCGTGTCCGCCCTGAGAGAGTCCCGTCAGATAGAGCCGCGTGAGATCCACATTGTACTCCCTCACGGTCTGCTTGAGCGCGGTCATCACGACCGGCCCTTCGTCCTCCCAGAACGACTCCTTGTTCTGTTTCTGCGGAAAGATGACGATGAACGGCCACTTCTCCGGGTTCAGCATGATCGCTCCGCCGAAGTGGAAGACCTGACGCCAACCGTCCTGCCCGCATTCGCCCGCGCCATTCAGGAAGATGATTGTGGGCATCGGCTTCTTGGGGTCATAGGTCGTTGGGACGTAGACGACGTACTTGATCTCCTTGTCGGCGATGGTCATCGTCTTGGCGATGAAGCCCTTCGCGACGTCCTTCGTCGGGGTGTCGGCGACGGCGCTGAGGGCAGTGCCGGCAAGCAGAACTATGATTAGCAGAAGAATCAGTGGCGTGTGATACATGTGTTTCCTCCGTGTGGTGCTGACTTACCATTTCCCGATGGGTATCTTCTGTTCCTGCCTCGCACACCGTTGTCATGCTGAACTTGATTCAGCATCCATCCTTTCCCTGTATGCTGAATCAAGTTCAGCATGACCGTAGGTACCGCCAGGCAGGGAAAGGCGACATGCAAAATGAAAAATGCAGAGTGCAAAATGGAAAATCGAGCCAAGGAGTGACATAATGCAAATCCTCATCACCGAAGAACCGTTCACCGACATGTCCCAGGGATGGATGCAGCGGGGCAACTGGCCCGCTAGCTGGGTCTCGCATCCCGAGGTCAACGGCATCGAGCCGGCCGTCGTCGCCTACCGACGCAGGTTCAAGCTCGATATCGCCCAGAAGGTCCGCATCCACGTGAGCGCCGACGAGCGATACGAGCTGTTCCTCGACGGCAAGCGGATCGGGCGCGGACCCCAGCGCGGCGACCGTGAGAACTGGTTCTATGAGACCCACGAACTCGATCTCTCCGCCGGGGAGCACATCCTCGTCGCCCGCTCGTGGTGGCTCGGACCGGATGCCCCCGCGCCGTATGCCCAGCACACCGTCCGGCCCGGATTCCTACTGGCGGCGGAGGGCGTCCCGGAAGGCCTGCTGAACACGGGCAAGGTCGCGTGGGAGAGCAAGCTGCTCGGCGGATACTCGTGGGTCAAGCCCGAGATGGCATGGGGCACCGGCGCGAAGGTCCACATCAAAGGCGATGAGTACCCCTGGGGCTTCGAACGCGGCGAGGGCGACGGCTGGGTCCGCGTTCGCAACGTCGGTCGGGTCGGAAGCGGGGCGATCGTCAACGAGTTCCCGATGGTCTGGCGGCTTCGACCGGCGATCCTCCCGGCGATGATCGAGGAGACGCTCCAGGTCGGGACTGTCAGGCACATCCAGATGGTGACCACCGAGGACACGCGCCCGATCCAGGTCAAGTCGGCGGAGACCATCGCCTCCGAGACTCAGGGCTGGAACGACCTGCTCTCAGGGAAGTCGCTCACCATCCCGGCCAACACCATGCGGCGGGTCATCGTTGACCTGGGCAACTACTATTGCGGGTTTCCCGATGTCACTCTATCAGGCGGCAAGGGCGCGAAGGTCCGCATCCTCTGGGCCGAATCGCTCTACATGCAGGCGGGCATGGGCGACAAGGGCAACCGCGACCAGATCGAGGGCAAGTACTTCGTCGGCATCGGCGACACCTTCGAGCCGGACGGGGGATCGGGACGCGAGTTCACGACGCTGTGGTGGGAGGCGGGGCGATACCTCGAGGTATTCGTTTCCACGAAGGACGAGCCGCTCGCCATCGAGGACTTCTCGATCCGCGAGACGCATTACCCCATCAGCTTCGACATGAGCTTCGAATCGGCCGACCCGCGACTGGCCGAGGTCATCCCGATCGGCTACCGGGCGCTGCAGATGTGCTCGCACGAGACATACATGGACTGCCCGTACTACGAGCAGCTCATGTACATCGGCGACTCCCGCCTCGAGGTGCTGGCGACCTATGCCATCAGCCGCGACGACAGGCTTCCGCGAAAGTGCATCCTGCTGTTCGACGAGTCCCGGATCGCCTCGGGGTTCGCTCAATCGAGGTACCCGAGCCGTGTCTCGCAGATCATCCCGCCGTTCTCGTTCTGGTGGGTCGGGATGCTGTACGACTACGCCATGTGGCGCGGCGACATGGACTTCGTGCGCGACCGGATGCCCGGCATGCGCGCGATTCTGGACGATCTCAGGCGTTACGTCAACAAGGACGGCCTGGTCGAGGGCCCGAACGGCTGGAACTTCATGGACTGGGTACCGAGCTGGGGCGGCGGCATCCCCCCCGACGGGGATTTCGGCGTCTGCGGGGTGATCAACTGGCAGTGCGCGATGATTCTCGGCCTGGCCGCTCAGCTCGAGGAGATGGTCGGCGAAACCGGCCTGGCAGCCCGGAACGTCAAGCTCGCCCGCCGGATCGCAAAGGCCGCAGACAAGGCGTTCTGGAGCGAGGAGCGCGGAATCTACGCGGACAACCTGGCGAAGGACCGGTTCAGCGAGCACTCCCAGTGCCTAGCGCTGATCGGGGGCAACGTGCCGGACTCGAAACGGAAGCGCGTCATAGAAGGCCTGCTCCAGGATCAGAACATCGAGCGGACGACGATCTACTTCAACCACTACCTGTTTGAGACCTACCGCCTCATCGGGCGGATGGACCGCTTCTTCGAGCGGATGTCGATGTGGTTCGACCTCAAGGGCCTCGGATTCAAGACGACCTTCGAGCACCCCGAGCCGAGCCGGTCGGACTGCCATGCGTGGGGCGCGCATCCGATCTACCACTACTTCGCGTCGGTGCTCGGGATTCGGCCGACCGCGCCGGGGTTGTCGAAGGTGCGGATCGAGCCGCAGATGTGGCCTCTGACCTGGGCGAAGGGGAAGCTCCCCCACCCCAACGGGTTCATCACGGTGGACTTCGCGATCAAGGACAGCAAGCTCTCCGGCACGGTCGAGCTTCCGGAGGGCGTCACCGGCGAGTTCGTCTACGCCGGGAAGACAAGGAGCCTCCATCCGGGCAGGCAGGACGTGTAGGTTAGTCCCAGTGTCCGCAGGGACACTTCGTGCAGTTGTTGCCGTGACTTCAGTCGCCGGGGGGATGTTTCTACCGGGCGGTTGAAACCACGGCTACAAGTGCACGAAGTCCACCTTCGTGGACTAGGGAGATGAAGGAGGACAACCATGCGAGCGGGAACCGCCTGGGTGGACATCACCCCTGACAAGCCGCTTTGCGTCGCAGGGCAGCTTCACCGGAGGGTCGGGGAATACACGCACGATCAGCTGACCGCCAATGCCGCCGCCTTCGATGACGGCTCGCAGCAGGTCGTGATCGTCTCGTGCGACCTGCTCTACCTGCCGATCGAGTTCACCGACGAGGTGCAGGCGCTCTGCCGCGAGCAGTTCGGCATCGCGGCACGCTCGGTCCTGATCGCCTGCACGCACACGCACGTCGGTCCCTGCACCAACACCCGTTCCGTCGGCGAGGTGAGCCCGGAGTATATGGACGGGCTGCGGGCGTCGCTCATCGAGGTGATCGGCCGGGCGCTCAATGACCTGGAAGAGGTGAATCTATACGCTGGGACCGGTTGGCTCGACGAACTCGGGTTCAACCGCCGGGGATGCCATTCCGACGGCCGGGCGGATATGTACCACGGGAGCTGGAACGACGACTTCGACGGCCTCGAAGGCCCGCGCGACGGGCGGCTGCCGGTGATCTTCGCGCGGAGGTCCTCAGACGGCGGGCTGAAGGTCGTGATACCCTCATTCGCCACGCATCCGACGACCATGGAAGGCGACTGCTTCTACAGCGCCGATATCCCCGGCTCACTGCGCGCGTTTCTCCGGCGAAACCTGGGCGATGCGGTCGGTGTCGTGTATCTCACAGGTGCTGCCGGGAACACCTCGCCCATGCAGCTCGAGAACAACCCCGAGCGCGACCGGCCCTGGTACGGCGAGGAGGGCTGGGAGCGGTGTGGAACCTACATCGGCGCGGAGGTCCTGAAGGTGATCACCTCGACGACCGAGCCGATGGCCGACCCGATGATCCGCCTCGCACAGACGGTCGAGAAGATCCCGATCCGCCCGTATCCGACCGATTTCGACCCGGAGAAGCTCGCGTGGGGCAGGGACTACTTCGCGCCGTATCGTGACGACTGGCCCCGGATGCTCCGCGAGGAGAGCCCCGTTGAGGTCCGCCTGAACGTCCTGCGGCTGGGGGACGCCGTCATCTGCACGAACCCGGCGGAACTCTACGTCGAGTTCGGCATCGCGATAAAGGATTCGTCGCCCGTGCGCGTCACCATCGTGAGCGAGCTGACCGACGGACATGTCGGCTACGTTCCGACGAAAGAGGCGTTTGCGCACGGTGGGTACTCCGTGTGGCCGGCATGGTCGAGCAAACTCGCGGAGAACGCGGGCGAGATCATCGTGGAGAGCACACGCCGACTGATTCACGAGACCTTCCGAGAGATCTGAACGGCGCGAACCCCGAAGGAGCCGCGCCCGCTTGAACAATCCCGCCCCATGCAGGTATACTCATCATGCACGCCCGAACAGGAGGAACCGCGAGATGAGCGCGCCGGTGAGGATCGCAATCGCCCAGATCAACGCTACAGTCGGCGATCTGGACGGGAATACGCGCAGGATCACAGACTGCATCGGCCGCGCGAGGGAAGCCTGGGCGGAAGTCGTATCGTTTCCCGAGCTTGCGATCACCGGTTACCCGCCTGAGGACCTGCTGCTCAAGAACGGGTTCGTCCGCGGCAACATGGAATGCCTCGAACGGATCGTCGCCGCGTCCAGGGGCATCATCTCGATCGTCGGCTTCGTCGAGCAGGACGTGAGGCTCTACAACTCGGCGGCGGTCATCTCGGACGGAGAACTGATCGGCGTCCACCGCAAGGTCCACCTGCCGAACTACGGCGTCTTCGACGAGGATCGCTACTTCGAGCCGGGCGGCAGCCTGAGGGTCTTCGAGGCGCTCGGCACGGTGTTCGGCGTCGAGGTCTGCGAGGACAGCTGGCACCCCGACGGCCCCCACAAGCCGATGGCGGCGGCCGGCGCCGAGATCATCATCGTCGTCAACTCGTCCCCGTTCCACGCCGGGAAGTGGAAGACCCGCGAGGAGATGCTCTCGTCCCGCGCGTCGGACAACCGGTGTTTCTTCGTCTACGGAAACCTCGTCGGCGGGCAGGATGAACTAGTGTTCGACGGCCACTCGATGGTGTTCGGCCCGGACGGCCGGACGATCTGCAGGGGGCCTTCGTGCGAGGAGGCACTGGTGCTCGTCGACCTCGACCCGCAGGAGGCGCGGCATCTGCGGGGGGACGAGGCTCCGTCCGAACTGAGCGATGCGGCGGTCGAGCGGGTGCAGGTACGGACCCCTCCCCCCAGCCTCATGCGAAGCGAGGAGCGGCCGGCGCTCCCGTCTTGTCTGACCGAGCCGCCTGAGCGGCTCGAGGAGATCTACAAGGCGCTGACGCTCGGCACGCGGGACTATGTCGAGAAGAACGGGTTCGAACGGGTCGTGCTGGGGATGAGCGGGGGGGTTGACTCCGCGCTGACGGCCGTGATCGCCGCAGACGCGCTCGGGAAGGAGCGGGTGGTCGCCGTCGTGATGCCTTCCAGGTACTCGTCGGAAGGCACCCAGAGCGACGCGGTCTCGACGTCCGAGCGCATCGGCATCGAGCATCGCCTGATACCGATCGAGCAGGTTTTCGAGGCGTACCTCGAGACGCTGGCCGATGATTTCGCGGGCACCGGGCAGGGTATCGCGGAGGAGAACCTTCAGGCGAGGGCGCGGGGAAACATCCTGATGGCGCTCTCCAACAAGTTCGGCTGGCTGGTGCTCACCACGGGGAACAAGAGCGAGATATCGGTGGGGTACAGCACTCTCTACGGCGACATGGCCGGCGGGTTCAACCCCCTGAAGGACGTTCCCAAGACGCTGGTCTACGAGCTGGCGAACTACCGGAACTCGTTGGGCCAGGTCATCCCGCAGAGCATCATCGAGCGCGCGCCGTCCGCCGAGCTTCGCCCGGACCAGAGGGACGAGGACTCCTTACCGCCGTATGACGTGCTCGACCCGATACTCCATGCGTACGTCGAGGAGGACAAGTGCGCGGCCGATATCGCCGCGATGGGTTTCGACGGCGCGACCGTCGAGCGCGTAGCCCGGATGGTGGACCGAAGCGAGTACAAGCGGCGTCAGGCGCCCCCGGGGGTGAAGATCACCCCGAAGGCGTTCGGCAAGGACCGCAGGCTGCCGATTACGAACAGGTATCAGGAATAGGGGGCGGCGCGGTGCCGTTCGACAAGGAGAACGACATGAGAGTCATCAGCCTGATGCTGACATTGTGCGTCATAGTGCTGGGGGTAGTCGGGTGCGGGAAGAGCGCGCCGCCGCCCGCGGCGGACGAGCAGTCCGAGACCCTGAAGGCGATGCAGGCGGAACTCGGGATGCCGATATATCCTGGGGCGGACCTGGACGGGGACCTCGCGACCGGCACGAACGACCTCGGCGGCGAGGTGATGATGGTCAGCTTCGTAACCGAGGACGGCCTGGACGAGGTTGCTGCCTTCTACAGAAAGAACCTCACGGGCTACAAGGCGCGCGCAGAGAAGAAGATCGGGAAGTCGCGGGTTGCGGGCTTCACCCGCGCCGCGGGCAAGGAGTCGAGCCTGATCGTGATCGAGCAGCCCGCGCAGGGCCCCACGAAGATCGCGGTGACCGTTACGAAGGCCGCGGTCAAATGACGGCCGGGAGATACGCAATGAAGTCGGCTTTCCGAAAGATAAACCCCAAGGAACTGCAGTTCAACCCGTTCACGCTGATAGTCAAGGACTGGTTTCTCGTCACCGCCGGGCCGCCGGACTCGTTCAACACGCTGACCGCCGGCTGGGGCGGGCTCGGCGTGCTGTGGAACAAAGACGTCGTGATGATCGTTATCAGGCCGACGAGATACACATACGAGTTCCTCGAGAGTAACGACACCTTCACCTGCGCCTTCTTCGAGAACGAGCACAAGCGCGCGCTCCAACTCCTCGGCCAGAAGTCGGGCAGGGACGGGGACAAGGTCGCCGAGTCGGGACTGACTCCGATACCGGGGATGCTCGAGGGCACGACGTCGTTCGCGGAGGCGCACATGGTGATGGAGTGCCGCAAGATCTACTTCCAGGACCTCGACCCGACGCGCTTCCTCGATCCGCTGGTGGACACGCAGTGGTACCCGGAGAAGGACTACCACCGCATGTACGTCGGGGAGATCGTGAACTGCCTGGTGAAGCCGCCGGTGAGGGGTCGGCACAAGCTCGTCAACCCTGAGGATTCCGGTGAATGAGTTCATGCAGCGCAGAGAGGAGTTGCGGAATGACGCTCAGACTGATCGGTATGTGTGCGCTGGTTCTCGTGACGGAGGTGATGTGCATGGCGGCGCCTTCCATCCGGCAGGTCGGCGGGCAGGCGGAACTCGGCACCGCTGAGATACACGGCGTCGGAGCGGGCAGGTTCGACCCCGAGCTGTGGAAGTCCGGCAGGTTGAACATCCTGCCGGATGCGCGCCACCCGATGATCGCCCCGCGGCTGAGCGGCGTCTACCGCAACATCTACGCGCCCGCCGCGGTGGAAATGGAGAACGGATGGCGGCTCTTCTACGGCGCTTGGGACGGAGTCCCGACCGGGAACGACCGCATCTACTCGGTCGAGACGAAGGACTTCCTCGACTTCGACAATCGGCAGACCGTCATCGAGCACGGCGACTTCATACACGTCTGCAACGTGAGCGCCGTCCGGCTCCCCGACGGGTCGTTCAGGCTGATGTGCACCGCATACCCGGACGCGCTCGGCAAGAACAAGCCGTCCACCTACTCCAGCCCCGACGGCCTGACCTGGAACGGCGTCAAGGCGCCCTACCCCGCCAGGATGAGCGACATAATCGCGATCGACGGCTACGAGAAGTACGCCGACGCCGACATCAACGGGATGAACGTCGTCTTCTACGAGGACGGTGTCTATCGCCTCTATTTCAACAGTTTCACGGACTTCGGCAGGGTCTACCGCGCGACATCGAAGGACGGCAAGAACTACAGGTTCGAGGGCAAGTCGCTCGAGGTGGGCGCGGTGGTCAACGACGTGAAGAAGTTCGTCATCGGCGGGAAGCCCTGGTACCTCATGGGTCTGCACATGAACCGCGACACGCTCTGGTACGCGCTCTCGACCGACGGGATGGCCTTCAGCCCCGCGCAGGAACTGATCAAGAATCGGGACCAGTCGGACAGGTACATCGTGGCGATCGGATGGGTCGTGAAGGGCGACCGGCTCCTGGGGTTCGTCTACGGCGCGGGCGAGGTCGGCGAACTGAACCGCAACCGGCTGTTCGCGCGGTGGCTGCAGAAGAAGGTCGTCTTCGTGGGCGACGACGGCACGACGTATGAGCCGACCGCCGCGCTCGGCCCGGACCGTCAACTCCTCAGCGTACCGACGGGCAGGAACGTCACAGGGCATTTCGCGGTCTACGGGGACGACGGCTCGACCGTGGTGCTGGAGAACGCCCCCGCGACCCTGATGTCCGGCGGGGTCTACGTGATAGAGGACCGAGACTAGGGATTCGCCGGCACGAAGGTCTCTGGACGAACCAGGCATCGGAAATTGCAGTCAACCGACATAGCACATATACACCTGGTCGGTTCTTGGTACTGCCGACAAGCAGTGGAACTACTACAACATGAAGGAGAAGGAATGACAGACGGAGCATTGCTAATGGACGCGACAAGAAGGATCCTGGAACGCATGGACCGCTACGAGGCGTCAGAGTCGGTTGCCAATACCGGAACTGGGGCAAGGAGAGAGGGCGAAGGTTTTGAGCATTTGGTCGCAGAACTCTGGGTTGCATTCCGCGAAGCGGCGCAGTCGAATGGTGCAGCCTTAACAATCGTCGCGAGCGAGGGCAGACGTCGGTACGCTAGACTGACCAGCGATGGGCGATCCCTGTTCGTGCCAGCATCCCACTCAGATGAACCGACCTGTAGACAGCTCCGCTGGCTCGAGGTAGCTTTTGGGGTGCCAACACTCATAGATTCATATCCGGGCACAGGGGAGGCGATATCGAGGTATGCACCGAGTGCCGGCCCTTTCGCAGGAACTGATTACCCGAAAATGTATGGCGGACTGACAACCAGGTTTGATGACACCGTTGTGCTTGTTGCCAACGGCGTGTTGCACGAGAAGATACTGCTGGAGTACAAGACTGCGAAGTCGAGCAGAGGCGTACAGATTGACGGCAATGCACACGAGCGTCTGTCCTTCCAGATCATGCAGTATCTTGAGGTGGCGACGCGATACACCAGGTGCTCGTTTGTGGTTATTGCGAACGGAGCGTTTGCCCGCTATAGGAATAAGTATCATCCCAACTTCCACATCCAGGCAGAGCGCCTTCGGAACTTCTCATGGTTCTCTATGGAACACACGTCCGCCGCAACCGAGTATTTTCAATTCATCGAGGGGCTCTGGTCGTGGCTGTTTGACGGCACACCGCGCCAGGCCGAGGCTGTAAGATGATAAAGTACATCGGGTCGAAGCGCACGCTGGTCCCGGTAATCATGGGAGTAGTGCGGAGATTCGCGGAGGCCGAGTCAGTCATTGACCTGTTCTCAGGAACCTCTCGCGTCGGCCACGCTCTGAAGGCGGACGGGTATCGCGTGCTGGCGAACGACCATAACGCATATGCGGCAGCACTGGCGCGATGCTATGTGCAGGCAGACCGCGACGATGTTCTGCGCGACGCAGAGCGCTTGGTTCACGAGTTCAACGAGCTGAAGGGCGCGCCGGGGTATTTCACCGAGACGTTCTGCGTGAAGTCGCGCTTCTTTCAGCCGAAGAACGGAGAGCGCATAGACGCCATCCGCGAGGCGATCGCGGCCAAAGGACTCCCGCCGGAGCTCGAATCGGTCATTCTCGTCTCGCTGGTCGAAGCCGCCGACCGCGTGGATTCCACCACCGGCCTGCAGATGGCCTACCTGAAGACATGGGCGCCACGGGCAAACAACGACCTCCATCTGCGGGTGCCCGACGTGCTTCCGCGTGCCAGGCACGGCAAGGGCGAGGCGCACATGATGGACGCGTTCGACGCGGCCCGGGCCCTGGAGGCGGACGTGGCCTACATAGACCCGCCGTACAACCAGCATTCCTATCTGGGCAACTACCACGTCTGGGAGTCACTCGTGCGATGGGACAAGCCGCCAGTCTACGGGGTGGCATGCAAGCGCATTGACTGCAGACAGAGGCAGAGTGTCTTCAACTCCCGCCCGCGATTTGCCGACGCCATGCGCCGACTGCTGGGTTCGGTCCGCGCGGGGATCATCGTGGTATCGTTCAACAACGAAGGATATCTGTCTCAGTCCGAGATGGAAACCATGCTGCGCGGACTGTGGGAGGGGCGGGCCCGCGTCACCACATTGGAGAACGACTTCAAGAGGTACGTGGGGGCGCAGATTGGAATCTACAACCCGGAGGGCGAACGCGTGGGAAGGGTCAGCCACCTGCGAAACAAGGAGTTCCTTTACGTCGTCACTCGGCACGACATGTCCGATAGTCTAGCATCCTTACTGCCACGACAAGACGCACAACTTGCCCTGTTGTAGCGGGCGGCAGCTCTCAGGAGGAACAGATGAACATACCGTGCTGGATCGCTGTGCTGTCCGCCATATTCGCTGTTGCATCCGTCGCTCAGTCGGCCCAGTGGGACCGGCAATCGGACACGTGGGTCGCGACGGATCATCTCGGTCGGAAGGTCTCGACGCACGAGGACGTCGGGGCGCCCAGGGACGGCAAGTTCGTGGGCATCTTCTACTTCCTGTGGATGGGACAACATGGGACGGATGGGCCGTATGATGTCACGAGGATTCTAGCCGCCGACCCGGACGCCATGAAGAAGCCGACGAGCCCGCCCTGGGGAGCGCTCCACAAGTTCCACTTCTGGGGCGAGCCGCTGTTCGGGTATTACTTCTCGGACGACGCCTGGGTACTGCGGAAGCACGCGCAGATGCTCGCGGACGCGGGCGTGGACATGGTCGTCTTCGACGTGACGAACCAGTTTACGTACAGGAAGTGCTACATGGAGCTGTGCCGCGTCTTCTCCGAGGTCCGGGCGCAGGGCGGGCGCACACCGCAGATCGCGTTCCTGACCCCGTTCTGGGACCCTCCGAGAGTGACAGCCGAGCTGTACAAGGATCTGTATGAGCCGGGCCTCTACAAGGACCTCTGGTTCCAGTGGAAGGGGAAGCCGCTGATCCTCGCCGACCCGGATAAGGTCGAGGAGAAGTACCGCGACTTCTTCACCTTCCGCAAGCCTCAGCCGGACTACTTCCAGGGGCCGACCGGACCGAACCAGTGGGGCTGGCTGGAGAAGCACCCCCAGCATGTCTTCTACGACGAGGACGGCAGGCCCGAACAGATGGTAGTGGGCATCGGGCAGAACGGCCACGACGGGCGGCTCTCGGCATTCAGCGTCCCGAACACATACGGCAGATCCTGGCACGACGGAAAGAAGGACGAGCGGCCGGGGGCGGTCAACCTGGGGCTGAACGTCACAGAGCAGTGGAAGCGCGCGCTCGAGGTGGACCCGGAGTTCATCTTCATCACCGGATGGAACGAGTGGATCGCGATGCGGCTCGACGAGTTCGCGGGAGAGCGGGAGCCGGTCATGTTCGTGGACCAGTATACTCAGGAGTACAGCCGCGACATCGAGCCGATGAAGGGCGGCCACTCGGACGCCTACTACTACCAGATGGTGGACTACATCCGCAAGTTCAAGGGCGCCCGGGAGGCCCCGGCCGCCGGCCCGAGGAAGACGATCCTGATCGGGAACGGCTTCGACGACTGGAAGCGGGTGAGCCCCGAGTACCGCGACGAGATCGGCGACACGATGCACCGCGACCACCCCGCGTACGACGACGTCGGACGGTACGCGAATACGACCGGTCGAAACGACTTCGTCCTCATGAAGGTCGCGCGCGACACGAAGTTCATCTACTTCTACGCCCGGACGCGTGAGCCGATCACGCCGCACACCGACCCGCGCTGGATGACGCTCTTCATCAACGCCGACCGCGATCCGAAGACCGGCTGGGAGGGCTACGACTTCGCGGTGAACCGCAGGGTGCTCGACGAGAGAACGACGATGCTGGAGCGGCTCTCGGCCGGGGCCGATGGGACGCATGTCGCGAGCGTGACCTATGCGTGTTCCGGAAACCAGATCGAACTGGCTGTCCCCCGGGCGGCGCTGGGGTCGGCCGATCCGAAGAAGCCGCTCGACTTCGAGTTCAAATGGGCGGACAACATGCAGGCGGATGGCGACATCATGGAGTTTACGGTGAACGGCGACGCGGCACCGAACGGGCGTTTCAACTACCGGTACTATGAAAAGCAGCGCGGGTGAAAAGCCGAGGGCGGTCGTACTGCTCTCCGGCGGGCTGGACAGCGCCACGGCGGGGGCGATAGCGAAGGCGGAGGGCTTCGAGCTCTACGCCATATCGTTCTCCTACGGCCAGCGCCACTCGAAAGAGATCGAGTGCGCCCGCAGGGTCGGCGAGTCGCTCGGCGCGGCCAGGCACGTCGTGACCGAGTTCGACCTGCGCGTCTGGGGCGGCAGCGCGCTCACGGACGACCTCGAGGTTCCAGTCAACCGCGACGCGGCCGCGATGCCTTCCGACATACCCGCGACCTACGTCCCCGCGCGGAACACGATCTTCCTGTCGTTCGCGCTCGGATACGCGGAGGTCGTCGGCGCGGACACGATCGTGATCGGCGTGAACCAGCTCGACTACAGCGGGTATCCCGACTGCCGTGGCGAGTACCTGGAAGCGTTCGAGCGGATGGCGAACCTGGCGACGAAGGCAGCCGTCTCCGAGGGGCGCCGCGTCCGCATCTACGCGCCCCTGCTCGACATGACGAAGGCACAGATCATCCGGCGGGGGATCGGGCTAGGGGTGGACTACTCCCTGACGTGGAGCTGCTACCAGGGCCTCGACGCGCCGTGCGGGCGGTGCGACTCGTGCATCCTGCGGGCGGAGGGGTTCCGGGAGGCGGGCGCGGCCGATCCGGCGACCCGCGGGCATCCGGGTTGAGGGCGGTGCCGAAGGGGTATTGAGAAACGCAGGCAGAAGCCCTATAATACTGTATGGTCATCCATCGCCATCACGCGCATGAGGCGCAAGGTCCTCTCGGATCTGTCGGAAAGGTGCGGAAATGAGAACGATAAGTCACGGATTTGCAGGCAAGTTGTCCATCATACTGGCGGCGGCCCTCGTGCTGGCCATCGGCGCGCCGCTGTTTGCCGCCGAAAAGGCCACCGATCTGCCTGTGTCCATTTCGAGCGTCACCGACGCCATGGGCAGCATCAACATCAACGTCGGCAAGGGCGAGAACATCAAGGAAGGCTACAAGGGCGTCGTCACCCGTGACGGCAAGCAGATAGCCGAGTATGTCGTCCAGCAGGTCAACTGGGGGTTCTCCCGGATCACGCTGACGAACGTCGTCGAAGGATTCACTGTCCGCCCGGGTGACAGCGCTCCGATCACGACCGTCCCGCCGGAGCCGCCCAAGAAGAAGAGCAAGGCCTGGAACACCACCAAGATACTCACGGTTCTGGCCCTGGGCGCCGCGATCTACTTCCTGGCGGACGGTCTTGGCGGCAGCGGCGGATCCGGCGACTCGGCGGGCGAGATCCTCATCACCGCGCAGAAGACGAGCAACACTTCTCCAACCGGCACGACCGGAACGATTTCGATTACCGCCGCGGTGAACGACAAGGACGGTTTCCCCGTGCCAGACGGCACGCCGGTTACGTTCGCATCCACCGCCGGAACTCTCAGCCGCACCCAGGCATCGACATCCGCCGGAAGGGCGACCTCGACGCTCAGCTACGACGTGTCCGTGGACCCCGACACCGCCACGATCACGGTGAAATCTCTGAACAAGACCGCCACCAAGGTCGTGTCGCTGATATCGAGCATCAACCTCGTGGTGGAGCCGCTGACCATCGAGGCGAAGGACACGGGATCGGGCGTTCAGACGGCCACCATCACGGCGACCTGCCTTGACGCGATGGGCGTCCCCGCGACGAGCGGCTCCGTCACGTTCACGGCGACTCTCGGACAGATCCCGGCTCCCGCACAGGTGCCGATCGGGGCGGGAGGCGTCGCCTCGACGACTTACAGCAGCCTGACCGCGGGCACTGCAACGATAACCGCGACCTGGGGCACGAGCAAGGCGACCGAGACCGTCACGGTAACGGCAGGGCCTCCGCACTCCATGACCGTTGCGACGGACACCAACTCGGTTCAGGCGGACGGCAACTCGTTCGCCCGGATCACTGCGACCGTGAAGAACTCCAAGGGCGCCAACGTCACAGACGGCACAGTGGTGAACTTCTCCGTGATACCCGACAGCGGAGGCGGAGGCAACGGAACCATTGTGCCGGTCCAGACGGCGACCGTGAGCGGGGTGGCAACGGCCTATCTCTACAGCAGAGATTCGTCCGGAGACCCGAGCGAGTCCGGGACCGCGACTATCAAGGTCGAGGTACTTAGGGCCAATCAGCCCGACGACGTGCCTCTTCCCGTGAGCGACATCGTGAACCAGTCCACGACCGTCCAGTTCGTCTCGCCGGAAGCCGCTGAGATCAATCTCTCGGCCCAGCCGTCGAACATCAAGGGCTGGAACACCTCGGGCAACACGAGCACGATCACTGCCGAGGTCAAGAACGGCGACGGACAGCCCGTCCCTGACGGCACGGCGGTCCACTTCACGACGAACCGCGGAACCATCGTGGGTACCGACAGCGGCAACCTGAGCAGAACGTCCAACGGCATCGCCACCGCGACGCTCACAGCCAACGTCACCTGGTACGGCGACGTGACGGTCACGGCGACGTCCGGAAGCGCTCCCCCGGCAGACTGCTTGCTGATCTTCTCAGGCCCGGCGGTCGGAGGCGAGTCCGAGGCCAATCTGTCGCAGTCCTCGCTTGCATCGGTCGGCGGACAGGCATTGGTCACGGTCATCGCACGAGACACGAACGGTAACCCGGTAGCGAACGGCACCACCGTGACCGTGAGCACCGACAAGGGCACGATAAGCAACAGTGGAAATGGAAGCATCACCGGCGGAGTGTGCACGTTGACCCTCAGCACCAGCACCGATCCGGACACGCCGACACCGACGGGAGCGGGGACTGTGAGCGTGACGGTGGGCGGAAGCACGGACGGCTTCCCGATAACCCTTCCCTTCACGGTAGTCACCGCGCCGTAGGTCCGGCGCGCGCACGATATCATCAGCGAACGAGGCCCTCCCTGGAGGGCCTCGTGTCATAAATGCGAGAAACCATTGTCTCCCTCGAGAGTGCTCCTCACATTGCTGGCAGGGCTGATCGCCGTGTGTTCGTCAGGAACATGCCGGGCAGCCTCGATCGCCGTTGACGTCACGCCGATAAGCATCCCGGCCGACGGTAGAAGCTACTCTCAGATACTCGTTACCGTTCTCGACGCATTCGGCGCCCCGGCGCCCGACAACACCGAGGTTCGCCTCACCACCACTGCGGGCGACATCACCCCTGCCGTCTACACCACCGGCGGCCGAGCGGTCGGCATCCTGACTTCCTCGACCTTCCCTCAGACAGCAGTGATCAACGCCTACGCCGAGGGGACCTCCGGCTCGGCTCAGGTCGAGTTCGCAGCCTCGGACTACCGCGACCTGTCGCCCCGCGCGAGGACGATCCGCATGGAGGGCAGCTCCCTGGCATACTCGGTCGAGATGGACACCGTCCTCGCAAGCGGCGGCGTCACCATGGAATACAGGGGAATGACGATCGAGGCGGCCAGCGCGCAGGTGTGCCAGATGTACGGCCAGATACGCGCGCAGGGCGATGTGGTCGTGCGGAGGGGCGATCAGACCCTGACCGCCGACGCGTTCGCTCACGATACCGGCACGGACCGCATCAGCCTGTTGAACTACGACGACGAAACGATGCGCGTGCTCGAGCCGGACGAACTCAAGCCGATCGGTCCAGGGGTCATTCGGGCTGATACCCGTCTGTCGGAACCGCTGATGTACGTGCAGGGCCGGACGTGGATCGTCTGTGAGCGCCTGACGCTGATCCCCGGCCAGAGGATACTGTTCTTCGGAGCTTCCATCTACGTCGGCGACATGAAGGTGCTCGCGATTCCCTACTATTCGTACAGCTACGAGAAGCGGGAGTCCATCCTCCAGCAGGTGCGCTACACGTCCAGGGACGGCATGTTGGTGGACCTGCCCTACTACTACCGGATGACGGACACCGGCACCGGCGCGCTGAAGCTCAGGTATGCGGGCGACGGGACGGACTACGGCAGCTACTACAGGCCCAGGAAAGGCATCAGCCTCGGTCTGGAACAGGACTACTATCTGGGAGAGAGAAGCCAGGGTCGGGTCTTTGTGGACTCGATCGCCCATTCGAGCATGGCCTACGAGCTGGCGCACCACCTGGAGTACGGCTCCGTGCTGACCGGCGGCAGGGCCGACTTCTCCGCACGATATCAACCGTCGTCTAGTTACGCGAAGAACAACTACAACGCCTCGCTAAGCGTGATGGGCAGCCTGCGGAAGTACGATTACTCCATCTTCGGCTACCTCGGCGGGAGCCGGAACGAGCAGTACGACCCGCTCGACCCGGAGAGCGTACGCTACATGGACCAGTCTTACGGCACGATAGAGACCATCTTCAGGCCGAAGAGGCGGATCGTCACGGCGGGGATGACGCTCACCCCCAGCCTCAGCGTCGGCTACAAGAACCTATGGGACCCGTCGGGCCAGCCTGCTTCGGAGAGCGTCTACCAGTCGCTCGGGCTGAGCGGCATTCGGAGCGAGAGGCTCAATCGCGTCACGACGCTGATCCTTGACGGCGGAATCGCGCTCACTACCGCGCTCGACGGAGAGACCGGCGCGTCGTTCCGCCTGCGCCCCACCCTTCGAAAGAGCTGGAACGGGGGAAACGCGTCGCTCAGCTACACACTGAGCCTTCAGGACGGGGCGACCGACAGCGCGCCGGCTCTCTCGACGCATCAACTCGGGCTGAACCTGTTCCTGAGCAGCCGGGGGAAGTGGAACCTCTACTCGTGGGCGACATACGGCCTGGACACCAACAGGTTGACCCTGTATTCCTCGCTGAACTACCGCATTGACCGGATGTGGCAGGTGCGGACGAGCTACAACCTGTATCGGTACTCCTACGATTTCAACGACAGGCGGTACAGCTACGAGAACTCGTACCTGAAGGTGGGAATCTACCGCCCGATAGGGTACTACGAGGTCGGGCTTGCGTGGTCGCCGGACGGGCAGAACTACGGCATCAACCGGAACAGGCGGCTCTGGCTGGAACTCGGCGGGCGGGGGTTCTAGTTCATTACCGTGATGCTCGTGGCGCGGAGCAGGCGGTAGAGGTCGCTCCCGGACTTTGAGCATGAGCTGACCCCGATGACCTTCACGTACTTTCCGACCTGCGGAATGCTCATTCCGGTCGAGGTCGAGACCTTCACCCCCACGTATGTCGTGTTGTCACGGCACTCCGACCCATCGTCCATGTAGAAGTAGTTGCTCCCGACCTGGGTGACCTCTCCCGATGTGCAGACCGACATACCGATGTTGTTCAGGCTGATGGCATCCTTGATGCCCTGCTGCCCCGCGCCGGTAACCGCATCATACGCCCAGTCATCGCCGCCCAGCAGGCAGTTGGACAGCAGCAGAGCCCCCACGGAGCCGCTCCCGTTCTGCGTCGCGGAGACGGCGTTGATGTACTTCTCGCCGGCCGCGTTGGTGGAGAGCGTGCCTAGGATGTCTGCCCTCATGCCCGGCGTCAGCGCGTGCCCGACCTTGTAGACTGCTATGCCGGTGGAGCGGTCATCGGCCTCAATGTAGAACGTGGCGCTGAATACGCCCGTGACTACCGCCCCCTGGACGGCCGCCGTACTTCCGTTCGGCAGGACTTTCGCGGCGGCGATCGAGACAACCGGCTGGACGTCGTTCACGAATGCCTTCAAGCAGACATTGGCGTTCGCGTAGGACGATGTGATGTCGGTCCACGAAGTCCCCTTGGAACTGATATAGCTCTGTCCGGAGCTTGCGGTTGACCCGCTGCTGTAACCGACGACCGGAGTCTCGAACGGTATCGGGTACTTGTAGCCCGGGGTGGTCATCTTGACGACGACGGAGAACTTCTCTCCGGCGGCGACCGTCACCGGCGCGTCAAGGCTGACCGTATGGTAGCCGGCGAATGTCAGCGTGCCGGATTTGAAGGCGCTCCAACCCGCGGTGGTGTTGATCGGACCGGAGTTCGGGCTCAGGTAGACGTAGACCTCGTATGTCGCGCCCGGCGCGCCTCCGTAGAACGAGACCGCAGCGATCTCCCCGTGCTGGGCGGAGGTGAAGACATTGGCGAACCACCCGGTCTCGCTGTTGTAGCCGAGGCTGCTCACCCAGCCGAGCGGGTCGTATTGATAGATGCGGTCGAAGTTGTCGGTCGGCGAGTTGCCGCAGAATACGGCGTTGTCACGGCCGACCTTCGAGTCGTAGTAGGATATGTAGAAGTATCCGCTCTGCCCCCA
Source organism: Armatimonadota bacterium (assembly GCA_017993055.1). Taxonomy (NCBI): domain Bacteria; kingdom Bacillati; phylum Armatimonadota; species Armatimonadota bacterium. The sequence goes on along the minus strand of JAGONM010000017.1, from coordinate 7,629 downwards.
GCTCGTGCCCCAGCTGTTCCGTATGATGAACGCGCCGTTCGCGGGCGGCGTAGTGGGAAACTTCAGCCTGTCATAGTTGTCGTCCCATCCGACGATGCAGACCGCATGGTTGATCGCGGCGGTGCCGGAGTAGTAGTAGGCGGCCTGGGAGCTGTTGTAGCTCGTGCTTACCCAGTACATGTGGGTGTAGACGGCGCCGTAGTCCATGACGGCCTGCTTGATGACGGCGTTGTCGGTCGAACTGCTCCGATTCGGCAGGAACAGGACCTGCTGGACGTGCTTCTGGACGGGCAGTCCGGCAGCAGAGGTACAATTGCTGTCGCTGTACGGGTCGCTCGACTCGTTGACCGGGCCGTCCCAGCGGGCGAGATACGCGGCGGACATGTAGTGGTTGCCCCCGTCACAGCAGGGGACGTCGAAGCCGCTTCGATTCTTCAGGTTGTTCTCGGAGAAGTTCCATGCCTCGCCGGGCATGAGGCAGGACTCCATCGAGCCGAAGGTCCCGAACGACCAGCAGCTTCCGCAGCCGCCCTGATTCCTGATCGCCGTGAGCTTGCCGGTGGCGCGCAGGTCGTAGGACGCCGGGAGCGCGAGGACCTGGCGGCCGGGGACTGCTTCGTTCTTCATGTGGGACAGATCAACCCGCGGGGGCACGGCGCCGAGCGAGTGGCCGTCCAAGTCGTACGCCTGGGTCCAACCACTCGAGGCCTGCTTCAGGTACTCCTCGAACTCCGGGTTGACCGGGGCGAGCGTCAGGGTCTGGGCGCAGCAGATCGGCGCCGCACAGGCGGTGGCGAGAAGTAGCAGGAAGGCAAGACCGGCACGTCTGCCGTGCGTCCTGCGGCTTTTCATCGAGGACCTCACTCTGCGGAACTCGCACTCAGGGCAGCCCGAAGCTCAACCGTGCTTGAATAGAGTGTAACCCGAACGGTCATTATTGTCAAGCGAATATCACAAAACCGGCAATACTGCCGGTGTGCGGCGAGAATATACATCGGCTATGAATATATGGCAGACATGCCGGTTGACAAGATGCGAAGGGCTGTAATATACTTGGCGCGGGGAGATTGTCAGGCTCGCGCGCGCGGCCGATCGCTCCCCGTTTTTGGCCTGTCATGACGGATTTGCGTCATCCACGCGCCCGTCGGCGGGCTCACGAAAGGAGCCACTCAATGCCAAAGATTCGTCTCATAGACGTGACTAACAGGGACGGCGTGCAGACGTCGAGGATCGGGCTGTCCAAGCTGCAGAAGACCATGCTCAACATCATGCTCAATGAGATGGGCGTCTACCAGTCCGAGCTCGGGTTCCCGTTCACTCCGCACGAGTCCAACTACATCAACGCGAACCTCGAGCTTCAGGAGAAGGGGCTGCTGAAGCCGATCGTCCTCGAGGGGTGGTGCAGAGGGATCGTGAAGGACGTGGAGGACGCGTTCAGGCTCACGAACATCCGCGACTTCAACCTCTCGATATCCACGTCGGACCAGATGATCGCGAACAAGTTCAAGGGCAAGCTCGACCGCGACAGTATCATCTCCGAGATGACCGAGGCGGTGAAGGCCGCTCGCGAGGGCGGCGCGCGCACGGTCGGCGTCAACTCCGAGGACGCCTCGCGCACCGACATGGGCTATCTGATCCGGTTCGCCAAGGCGGTCAAGGACTCCGGCGCGGACAGGCTGCGATACTGCGACACGCTCGGCTACGACGACCCGAAGACGATCTACGACCGCATCAACCACGTCGCGAAGGAGGTCGGCATCCCGATCGAGCTTCACTGCCACAACGACCTCGGGATGGTGGTCGCGAACTCCGTCATGGGCGCGAAGGGAGCGATTGACGCGGGCGTGGACGCGTACATCAACACCACCGTGAACGGCGTCGGCGAGCGGGCGGGCAACGCGGACATCGTCTCCGTCATCCTGGCGCTACGCTACTCCAGCGGTCTGAAGGACCTCGGCCTGCTCGACGAGCGGACGGACCTCTCGAAGGCCTGGAAGATCTGCAAGTACGCGTCCTACGCGTTCGGCCTGCCGATCCCGATCACCCAGCCGGGCATCGGAAACAACGCTTTCGCGCACGAGTCCGGCATCCATGCCGACGGCGCGCTGAAGGACCGCAAGAACTACGAGCTGTACGACTACGAGGAACTCGGGCGCGGAGAGCCGGAGATGTGCGAGACAGGCCGGATCATCACGACCGGCGAGTACGGCGGCATACGGGGCTTCCTGAAGGTCTACGAGGACCTCGGCGTCCAGTTCGAGACGTCGGAACAGACGAGCCGCGGACTGGAGCTGTGCCAGTATGCGAACCTGCACACCGGCAAGCCCCTCCACGACGAGGAACTGCGGTTCATCGCGGCCTACCCCGAGCAGGCGGCGAAGATCATGACCGTCACGCCGTAGACCTCTGGTATTCAAAGGCGATACCGTTGTACAATATGGGCCGGTGGCATGTGCCATCGGCCCTTTTAGTCTGAATAGATCCTGTGAGTCCTATGGGACCCATGGGTCGTACGGGACATGGGAGTATGAGTAGGAGCTAGTCATGAACGTCACGCAGAAGATACTCTCCGAGCATCTCGTCTCCGGCGAGATGAAGGCAGGTGAAGAGATCGCGATCCGCATTGACCAGACGCTCACACAGGACGCGACCGGCACCATGGCGTACCTCCAGTTCGAGGCGATGGGCGTCCCCCGCGTGAAGACGAAGCTCTCCGTCAGCTACGTGGACCACAACACTCTTCAGACCGGATACGAGAACGCCGACGACCACCGCTTCCTCCAGAGCGTCGCCGCCAGGCACGGGATATACTTCTCCCGCCCCGGCAACGGCATCTGCCACCAGGTCCACCTCGAGCGGTTCGGCGTGCCGGGCCAGACGCTCCTCGGATCGGACAGCCACACGCCTACCGGCGGAGGGATCGGGATGATCGCGATCGGCGCGGGCGGGCTGGACGTGGCGGTGGCGATGGCGGGAGAGCCGTTCCACCTCAACATGCCCCACGTCGTCCTCGTCAGGCTCGCCGGGCGCCTCGGCCCGTGGGTCTCCGCGAAGGACGTGATCCTGGAACTGCTCAGGCGGCTGAGCGTGAAGGGCGGCGTCGGCAAGATCATGGAGTACGGCGGCGAGGGAGTCCGGACGCTCTCGGTCCCGGATCGCGCGACGATCGCGAACATGGGCGCGGAGCTCGGGGCGACGACTTCCGTCTTCCCGAGCGACGAGCAGACCCTTGAGTTCCTGAAGGCCGAAGGGCGGGAGGACGCCTGGACGCGCATCGAGGCCGACCCGGACGCCAAGTACGACGAGGTGGTAGAGATCAACCTTTCCGAACTCGAGCCGATGGTCGCCCAGCCGCATCAGCCCGACCGCGTGGTCAAGGTCAAGGATGTCGAGGGCATGAAAGTTGACCAGGTGCTCGTCGGAAGCTGCACCAACTCATCCTACCGCGACCTGATGACCCTCGCCGGCGCGCTGAAGGGCAAGGTAGTCCATCCTTCGGTCAGCGTGGGAGTCTCCCCCGGATCGAGGCAGGTCTTCGAGATGATCGCCCGGAACGGCGCGCTGGCGGACCTGATCGAGTCGGGCGTGCGGATACTGGAGACGACCTGCGGGCCGTGCATCGGCATGGGGCAGGCGCCCCCGTCCGGCGGCGTGAGCGTTCGGACGTTCAACCGCAACTTCGAGGGCAGGAGCGGCACCCCGACCGGCCAGATCTTCCTCGCCAGCCCGGAGGTCGCGGCGGCGGCGGCGATAACCGGGGAGCTGACCGACCCGCGGAAGCTGGGCGATCCCGTGAGCGTCGAGCCGCCCGAGAAATACATCATTGACGACGAGATGATAGTCCCGCCCTCGGAGAGCCCCGACGAGGTCGAGGTCGTCCGCGGCCCGAACATCAAGCCGCTGCCGGTACGAGAGCCGCTGCCGGACAGCCTCTCCGGGCAGGTGCTGCTCAAGGTGCCGGACAACATCACTACCGACCATATCATGCCGGCGGGGGCGCGGATACTGCCGCTCAGGTCGAACATCCCGGCGATAGCGGAGCACGTCTTCGAGAGCATAGACCCTCATTTCGCCGACCGCGCCAGGGAGGTGGGCGGAGGATTCGTCGTCGGCGGCGAGAACTACGGGCAGGGATCCAGCCGGGAGCACGCCGCGCTCGCCCCGATGTACCTCGGCGTGAAGGCCGTCATCGTCAAGTCGTTCGCCCGGATCCACCGCGCCAATCTCGTCAACTTCGGGATACTGCCGCTGACTTTCGTGAACCCCGGCGACTACGACGACATCGGCTTCGAGGATGAGATCGAGATCGAGAACCTGCGACAAGCCCTCCGGCAAGGCGCGATCGTCGCGATGAAGAACAAGACCTGCGGCTGGGAGTTCGAGGTACGCCACGACCTTACGCCGAGGCAGACCGAGATCATCCTCGCCGGCGGGATGCTGAACTACGCCAGGGGGCACGCGGGCGGATGAGCGACATGACCGTAGCGGTCGTCTGCCCCACGAAGGACCGCCCCGAGTTCCTGGAGCGGATGTTGGAGTCCTTCGCGAACCAGACGCGCCGTCCGGACGAAGTCGTCATCGTGGACGCCGGCGACGGCTCGGCGAGAGAAATGGTCGAGTCGTTCTCGAACCGGCTGCCGATCAAGTATGTTCACTGGACGGGCGTGCCCGCGACGACCAGGCAGAAGAACGCGGGCGTGGAGGCCCTCAGCCGGGACGCCGAACTGGTCTGCTTCTTCGACGACGATCAGACGGCCTACCCGGACATGATCGAGAAGACGCTCGAGTTCTGGAAGACCGCACCGGACGATCAGGCCGGGACCGGCTGCTCCCAGGTGAACTACGATCCGCCGGTGAGGAGCCGGTGGACCGAGTGGTGGATGCGGCTCGGCGAGAGGCTGGGGCTCTGCTCCCTGAAGCCGGGTAGCGTCTCCCGGGGCGGCGTTCACACGCTAGCTACCAGGGTGGACGCGGATACCGACGTGGAATGGCTCGGCGGAGGACGCGCGTTCTGGCGGCGGCGCATACTCGACGAGTTCCGCTTCGACGAGTCGCTGGTCGGCTACGGTTTCATGGAGGACGCGGACTTCAGCTACGGAGTCAGCCGCAGGTACAGGCTCACCCAGCTTGCGGGGGCGAAGTTCGTGCACAACCGCACGATGCAGGCAAGGCCGTCGCGCTACCGTTTCGGCCAGCTCGAAACGAAGAACCGCATATACTTCGTCCGGAAACACGGGCTCTCGATGCCCGCGTGCCTTGCGGGAATAGCGTTGAGGACCGCGAGGACCTTCGCACGAGGAATAGTCCGGCGCGACCGCTCCCTGCTCGCGCGGGGGGCCGGAAACTGCGTCGGAGTGATAGCCGGCCTGCGCCGGTCCGAAAGGAGAACATGAAGTTGGCACACGAGATCACACTTATCCCCGGCGACGGGGTCGGGCCGGAGCAGGCGGCCGCCGCGAAGAGGGTTATTGACGCGACCGGCGTGGACATCGAATGGGAGGTACTCGAAGCCGGGATAGACGTCATGGATCAGTACGGCACGCCGCTGCCCAAGCACGTGCTGGAGAGCATCGGGAGAAACAAGGTCGCGCTGAAGGGCCCTATCACCACCCCGATCGGCAAGGGCTTCCGCTCGGTCAACGTGGCGCTCCGCAAGGAACTGAACCTCTACGCGTGCCTGCGCCCGTGCAAGTACTACCCCGGCATACGCTCCAAGTATCAGGACGTTGACCTCGTCATCGTCCGCGAGAACACGGAGGACCTCTACGCCGGAGTCGAGTATGAGCTGGACTCGCCGGAAGCGAAGCAGATCATCGCGATGGCGGACGGCAAGATCAGGGATGACTCGGCGATCTCGATCAAGCCGATCTCCATCACCGGGACCAGGCAGATCGTGAAGTTCGCCTTCGAGTACGCGATCGCCAACGACCGCAAGATCGTCACGTCGGTCGCCAAGGCGAACATCATGAAGTACACCGACGGCCTCTTCTACCGGGTCTCGCGCGAGGTGGCCAAAGCATACGGCGCGCAGTTCGAGGACCCGAAGCTCGGTGAGGTCGAGCCGGACCCCCTGATCTCCGCCGAGGCCGCGGGCAGGGGCAAGCACCTCGTCTACCAGGAGCGGCTGGTGGACAATATGTGCATGCAGCTCGTCCAGAAGCCTGAACTCTACGACGTGATCGCCCTGCCGAACCTCTACGGCGACATCCTCTCCGACCTGTGCGCGGGGCTCGTCGGCGGGCTCGGGGTCGCTCCCGGCGCGAACATCGGCGACGGCGTGGCGCTCTTCGAGCCGACTCACGGGAGCGCGCCGAAGTACAAGGGCATGAACAAGGTCAACCCGACCGCGCTGATCCTCTCCGGGATGCTGATGCTGCGGCACATCGGCGAGACGGACGCCGCTTACCGCCTCGAGAACGCCGTCGCGAAGGTGATCGCCGAGGGCAAGGACGTCACGTACGACATGAAGCCCCACCGCGACGACCCGACGGCGGTCGGCACGCGGGAGATGGCCGAAGCGATCGTGAGGGCGCTCGGGTAGCAGGCCGGACTCCCCTACTTATCAAGGAGGGGTTGGGGGAGGTTCCCGGCTCGAGGCTGCAGGAAACGCTGGACCGGTAGAGCTCCCCGGAGAACCCCCTCGGCCCGGAGGCCGGTCCCCCTTGATAAGGGGGGCAGCGAACTCGTCACCGTGAACTTGATTCAGGGCCCGGCCCCGCTCCGGATGCTGAATCGAGTTCAGCATGACGGCCGGGGTCTTCCCCAGACGAAAAGAGAGGCCGGAGGATTGTACACTCCTCCGGCCTCTCGCAATTCACGCTATGTTAGTTGGGTGCGTTAGTCTGACCTAGCGCCTCTTCCTCGCAACGAATCCGACGAGGCCCATGAGGCCCGCGGACAGAGCGAGCATACTGGACGGCTCGGGCACAGGGGTAGGATACCCGCACAGCCCGAAGAACGCGTTCTGGTTCGCGGTGTTATCCGTGTAGAACGTGAACGACACCGTTCCGCCCGGCAGAACCGGGTTGCTGTAGAAGTAGTAGTCGAGGGTGGTCTGACCGGCACCGATCACCCACGAATAGCTCGGGCGGGTGGCCGTCGGTGCGGGCGTCGCGGTAATGATGACACCCGTGCCGTAGCCGATGCCGAAGTGGAAGTCCCCCCACGGCTGGGTCGAGCTGTTCGTGACTGTCAATGTCGCCAATCCCTTCCACGGGAAGGCGTCCTGGTGGTCTGCCGTCTGCTGATCCCACGATGAGAAAGTCCACTCGATGGACTGATCGTGAGCCAACGCTGCGGTACTGACGACCGCAAGCAGGCCGATCAGGAGAAGCGAAAATACTCCACGCTTCATCTTGTCACTCCTTTCGCAGTAAAATCCAACCCTCCAATGGCTGTCATTCGCCATTCCCTGCCTGCGGACCGGGAGTCCTTCTCGGCGCGGAGGGCTACAGCGCGGCGCGTGTACACGCAGTGCCTGTACGATAGATACTACCCGAGAATCGGCGTTTCGTCAAGTCATCGCGCCAAAAACAGTCTGGGTTTACCATACATATGTCACACTTGGGGTTGCGGGAGAAGGACGCTCTCTGGTATGGGTATTGTTGACCGACAAACCGACCAAGGAGG
>JAGONM010000016.1 GCA_017993055.1 Armatimonadota bacterium | reverse complement strand
CCGCCGACGACGCGGGCGGGTAAGGTAGTCCTCAGCGCGCGAGTGTCGGGCGAGGTGCTCTTCGGCCGAGTCGAGCTTCGGCAGGTGCCGGATTCCGCCCTCCGAGATAATGTCAAGCCTTCCGACTGGACTGCGCTTCGGACGAATCGCACCAGGAATCCCCTCTACGAGGAACTCCTCTCGGACAAGCCGGGCGGATACCGGACGGTGGCATGGGCCCACAATCTGAACAGGAAGAACCTGCCGGCATCGCTGCTCGACAAGTACCCTGAGGGCAAGTGGCCCGAGGAAGTGGAGAGGATGTACGAGGAGTCCGGCGCCGTCGGTCTGGGCTACTACAACCTTCCCTGGCAGGGTGACAAGGCGGACGACCTGTACAGCCGCTTCGGCGTGACGTTCGACGTGATGTGCGAGTCAAGCGCGGTGACGTCCAACGCCATCAATGCCGGCGCCGAGGTGCTCAATCCTGTCGCCAGCGAGACGACCTCCGCCAGCCCTGCGTGCTCACTCATTGATCCAATCTACGTACGTACCGCCGCGGACGAGTTGAGGATGCATGCGGAACGGTTCAAGGGCAAGCCGTACGTCTTCGTCTACATCGGCAAAGACGAGCCGAGTATCCGCATCGCGGAGGGGCCGATATCGAGTTGGGGTCCGTTCGGTAAGCAGTGCGCCGGGGAAGTGCTCCGCGACTATGGATTCGGCAAGTACGCAATCCCCGCCCCGCAGGATCCCCAATTCCTCGGCGACGCGAAGAACCGCCCGTTCCGCTGGATCGCGTTCAATCGCTGGATGGCCGACAAGTACGTTGCCTCGAAGAGAGTCATGTATGAGGCGCTCAAGTCCGTTGATCCCCTGGCGAGGTACAATCCCTGCGACTACTGGTTCATGACCGGCTTCACGCCGTATGACTTTGCCGCGATGGCTCCTTACAGCGACATCGTCGAGTGCGATCCCTACGCGTCATCTGCCGAGCGAATCCCCGGCAGGGGGCTCTACAATCACAGCTTCGGCGCGAAATTCCTCAGTGACCTCACGGGCAGGCCGGTCCGCGCGATCGTTCAGGCGTTCGATTACGCTGGCTATGAGATGACGCCGGAGGACCTCCGCGAATGGGTCAGCCAGAGCATGCGCGGCGGTGCGAGCCACATCTCGTACTACCAGATGGACAACCCGCGCTTCAACGATCCCGAACGCTGGGCGATGATGCTCCATCTCTCGAAGACCATCACGACGATGAACGCCATCGACGGTCCGACCGACGCCGAGGTCGCTATCCTCTACTCGGCCGATTCCCACCGCTCGGAGGGTCCATCTACCAAGGCGAACGAGATCTACACGGCTCATTCGATCCTAGGTGAGCGGGTCGGCTCCTGGTTCGACTTCGTGGATGACGACTCGCTCGTTCGAGGCGAAAAGAGCCTGGCGAAGTACAAGGCGCTCTACGTCCCTCTCGGCACATACCAGCGGGAGTCGGTCGTGAAGCAGGTGGAGAAGTTCTTGCAGGACGGCGGGACCGTCATCTGCGGCGACCCGAGCGTCTTCTCGTGGGACATTGACGGCAAAGACCTCTCGAAGTACCGCGAGCGCATCTTCGGAGTCCGCACGAACGGGGCGCTCGATAGGACCTCGATGATACTCCGTGCTGATGGCGGCATCCCCGGCCTGGTGGCGGGAAAGACGCTGCCGATCTACCGTCCGATCGCACGCGACGGTTGGTCGGAGGAGAACGGCTGGAAGGTGGAGACCGCTCGGCCCGGCGTCAAGGTGCTCGCTGCGTTCACCGACGGCACTCCCGCGATCACGTTGGCCAGGTATGGGAAGGGCAGGGCGATCTACTTCGCCGCGAATCCGTTCGTGCCGGAGTGCCTGATGGGTGACGGCCGGTGGGATGCGTTCTTCCGCGCGCTCCAGCGGTACCTCGGCGCGAAGACCGACCGCCCGATCTGGCGCTTCAAACTCCCAGCGCCTTAGGGGTGGAGACCGGCTTCGGAGTCGAACCGAACAGAGCCCATGTTGAGGTGCCCTCAACGGGTTTGCAGCCCGCGGGGAGCCCGGCTCGCTTCACCGGCCGATGCCTTCAGATGCGCAGTCCTTCTCAGACGACCGGGCCGCCGGGCTTCGTCGGGCGATGCCCCTCGCCGACTCCATCCACGAAGAACTCGAGCCTCCCGCATTCGGGGCAGACGTAGACGTCGAAGCTCTCGCGTCCAGTGAACAGCTCTCCCAGGTCGGCGAGCCAAAAGCCCCAGTCGAAGCTTCCCTCGTGGAACTTCTTCGTCCCCGCGAAGCGCATCTCTGTGTCACATCGCGGACACAGGAGTGACGGCACGTAAGGCAGGGTATAGATCCTGTCAGTCATGCTTAGTCATCCTCCAGCTTCTTGTACCAGGTCTGGTAGAGTATCAGGCAGGCGACGAGGACGATGCCCCCGGCGTAGACCGCCTCGGTGAAGCGGTGGAGCACTAGGTAGATCGGGCACATCCACATCGCCGCGAGACATGGGATCCCGATCACCACGTTCCCCAGGTCGCGCTTGATCGTCGACGGCTTCGGCGACTTGCATCCCCTGGAGACGCATCCCCAGAACCCCGCGGGCCGGACCTCCTTATAGAACTTGGCGAGCGTCTTCTCATCCGTCGCATCCGTCCCATACGTCACAGCAATCGTGATCGCCAGCACGATGACCACTATCCCTGGGAACGTCCAGAAGAGTGGCATCCCGGAGAGCGCGGGAACGAACACCTGGATCAGCGAGAGCACCATCCCCGAGGTCGCGCCTGCCGCGTAGCCCCATCCGTTCAGCCGCCACCAGTACCAGCGCAGGACGTTCGGCAGGAGCACTCCCGCGCCGAGAGTGCCCATGATCCAGGTGAACATCTGGTTGATCGAGGTGGCGAACCAGCCGATGCTGATCCCCAGGAGAATCAGAAGCGCCGAGGAGACGTAGCTCGCGTAGATGAGCTTCTTCTGCGATGCGTCCGGGTTGATGTACTTATGATATATGTCCTTTACTATGTAGCTCGCCCCGCCGTTGACGGTCGAGTTGAACGTCGCCAGGAAGCCGGAGAGGAGCGCCGCGATGGCGAATCCCCTGAGACCGGCGGGAAGCAGCTGCTGGATGACCGACGGAAGTACCTTCTCCGGGTCGCCCTGCTGGGTCAGTCCGACGATGCCGAGCACGGCGAGGCCCATCGCCATCGGCCAGCGGACGGTGTGGATCACGCCCCAGAGCGCGCCGAGCTTCGAAGCGTCCTTTGGATCCTTGGCCGCCAGGAACCGTTGGAAGTCGTAGAGCTGCTCCGGCCCTGAGAGCGAGAGCAGCAGCCCCTTCATCACCCAGATGATCAGCAGCGCCCCGAAGAGCTGGTAGGCGGGATCGGCCACGTCGAGCCTCCACTGAGGGATCAGGCTGCCCCAGTGTGTCGGCACCTTCGCGGCAAGCATCTCCGGCGTGACGTGTGTGAAGCCGAGGTATGCGATCACGAGAGCTCCGATGCTGAGGACGATGGTCTGGAAGATCTCGACCATCACGACCCCATGGAATCCGCCCATCACGACGTAGATCCCTGTGACGCCGATGATCAGTGCCGCGCAGAGATGTTGATTCAGCACCGGGTCATTCGCCAGATGGAGGTAGACCGAGCCGAACTTCCCCATGCCGGTCGCGCCGTATGCGAGGAACGCGGTTATCGTGAGGACGGCATAGATCGTGTAGGATGCGCGCGCCGCCTCGCCCGCCTTGCCGCTTCCGAAGCGGGTCTCCATCCACTCTGAGCCGGTCATGACGCCCGAGCGCCGAATCCATCTGCCCATGAACGCCATGTAGAACACCGGGATGATGAACCCCCAGATCCACTGCACCCACATACCCTTGAGACCCATGATGACGAAGAGGCTGACGATCCACATCGTGCCGGTGATGTCGAAGTACGACGAGCTGCCGGACATCGCCAGCGCCCACCAGGGGAGCTGCCGCTCGCCGAGGAAGTAGCTCCCGATGTTCTTTGCCGCCCGGCGCTTCATCCACACGCCGAGCGTGATGACGATTCCCAGGTATGCGACGATGATTGTGATGTCAATGTTACCCAGTCTGACCGGCACGATTTGGCCTCCTGTGTTGGAGTATCGGGGCTTACGTTTGAGTCCCCACCGCCCATATCCTGTTACTCCGGAGCCCGCTCTTTACCCTTCCTCGCATTGACATCAACGCCCGGCACTGCTAGACTCTCCATCGTCATGGCTGGCGAGGCATTGCGGAATCTGATGGGCATGAACACATCTGAGCTGGAGGCCTTTGTGCGAGGCTTGGGCGCACCCGAGTTTCGGGGGCGTCAGATCGCCCGGTGGCTCTACAGGCGGCCCGTCCCCGAGGTCGAGCAGATGACCGACCTCCCGAAGGCGTTCCGCGAAAAGCTCGGCGAGGCGGCGGTTCTCTACCGCGGGACGGTCCTGCAAGAGTCGAAGTCGCCCGACGGGGCGACCAAGTTCTTGCTGAAGATGAACGATGGCCGGACCGTCGAGAGCGTGCTGCTGCCATACGAGAAGCGCGTCTCGGTCTGTGTCTCGACGCAGATCGGTTGTGCGGTCGGATGCCCGTTCTGCGCGACGGGTATCGCCGGGTGCGAGCGCGACCTGACCGCGGGTGAGATTGTGGACGAGGTGTTGACGCTCCAGGAACAGACGGTGCGACGGATCAGCCATGTCGTTTACATGGGAATGGGCGAGCCGCTCCTGAACTACGATAGCGTGCTGAAGAGCATCCATCTCCTGAACGACGAGGTCGGGATCGGTATGCGGCACATCACTATCTCTACCGTCGGCATTACCCCGCGCATCGAGAGGCTAGCAGAGGAGAATCTGCAGCTTACCCTGGCGGTGTCCCTGCACGCCCCGAATGACGAGCTTCGACGCCGATTGATCCCCATCTCTCAGCGATACCCACTTGCCGGTCTCTTGAGGGCATGCCGCAGATATGCCGACTCGACCGGACGCCGCATCACGTTCGAATACCTGCTCATCCGCGATCTGAATGACTCCGCGGAGCACGCGCGCGAACTTGCACATCTTTTGCTCGGCATGTCGGCGAACATCAATCTCATACCGTACAACGCGGTCGAGGGAGTCGGAATGGGCCGACCCTCGCAGGCGCGGATTCGGGCGTTCTCAGAGATCTTGGATACCGAGGGAGTGAATGTGACCCAACGACTGGGACGCGGGCACACGATCTCCGCGGCCTGCGGACAACTTCGGCATCGGGTTGCCGGGAACGGAGTTCAATGACGCGTGTGGATTTTCGCGCCTGCGTCAAAGGAAATCCGTTCGCACGCGTAGTAACCTGATTTGGACATACCGTGATGAGGCGAGCAAGGCTCGCCACTCAACTCAGGACAGAATCACAGGAGGAGCGACCATGGCTCTCAAGATCGGAATCGTCGGTGTGGGCAACATCGGAAGCAACCACGCCGGCTGCTACAAGAACAACCCGAAGTGCGAGATCGTCGCGTGCTGCGACATCATCCCGGAGAAGGCCGACGCAGGCGCTGCGAAGTTCGGCGGCAAGGCGTTCTACAGCGTGAAGGAGATGCTCGCCAGCGGCATCAATCTCGATGCATGCAGTATGTGCACCAAGGGGGAAGAGAATGGCGGCGACCACTTCACTCCCACGATGGAGCTACTCGAAGCCGGCATCCCTACGCTCGGCGAGAAGCCTATCTCGAACAACATCCAGCATGCTGAGCAGATGGTGGCTCTGGCCCGGGAGAAGAAGGTCCCGTACGCGATCAACCTGAACCACCGGTTTACGCCGGCCGCCCTCCGCGCGAAGGAGTGGATGGAGGCCGATCGTCTCGGCACTTCATACATGATCAACATGCGCATGTGGATCAACAACCCGTCGGACACGCCCTGGTTCCACCTGCGTGCGCTGCATCCTCACTCGTTCGATGTCATCCGATACTTCATGGGCGACGTGAAGAGCGTCGCGGCCTTCCTCAAGAAGGGTCATAACCGTGAGTGCTGGTCGAACGCGCAGGTTGCTCTGTATTTCGAGAGCGGGGCGGTCGGATGCCTCACCGGCAGTTACGACGCCGGTGGTAGCTACGGGCTCGAGAAGTGCGAGATAGTGGGATCGAAGGGCCGGATCGTCATCGACGATGCTTGCGAACACCTCTCATTCTACAACCGTGGCTCGATTGAGTACGAGACCTTCTCGTACCTCGGCGGGATGCGCTCGTTCGGCGAGACATTCCAGTTCCGGATCAACAAGTGGGTCGACCAGATCGAAGCGAAGACGCCGTATGACAAGATCGACGCATCCGGACTCGACGGCCTGAAGGTCCAGCGGATTATCGAAGCGGCGATCACGTCGTGGAACGAACATCGGATAGTAGATCTGTAGTTGAGTGTGGGGAGCAAACAGATGATCAGACTCGGAGTGAACTCAGTACTATTCGGCGGTTACGATTTCGCCACCGCATGCAAGTACATCAAGGCCGCCGGATACGACGGCGTGGAGATTTCGGCGATCAAGGGGATGTGCGAGCATCTCGATCTCGACAACTGGAAGGCACAGGCGTCCGACCTCAAGCGGGTGGTCGCCGACAACGAACTGGTCTTCCTCTCGATGGAGGAGGCCGCGCTCGACGAGGACCGGCTCATGAAGGCGTTCGAGGCCGGCGCGGAGATCGGCATCCCGGTCGTCAACATCGGTCCCGGCGGGAAGAGCGATGTCGAGGAGGACTTCCAACGCCAGACCGACAAGATGCTCGAGATGGCGCAGAAGGCCGAGCCCTTCGGCGTCACCCTCTGCTGCAAGGCGCATGTCGGCGGCTCGATCTACAATACACCTACTACCATCCGCGCGATGGAGAAGATCCAGTCGCCCGCGTTCGGCGTGGACATGGACCCCAGTCATATCTACCGAGCGGGTGAGAATCCCGCCGATGCGCTAAGGCCCGTCCTCTCGCGGACGAAGCACATCCACATCCGCGACTGCAAGGGTCCCGGCCCGTCGCCCGGCACACCGCCGCTTCAGGCATGTGGTCGGGGAGACATTGACCTGATGGCCTACTGCAAGGTGATGGTTGACGGCGGCTACGACGGTCCGGTCTGCCTCGAAGTCATTGGGGCAGGGGAGATGGGCCTTCCGGATGTCTCGATCATCGCGGCGGAGTCCTACGGCTACCTGAACGCGTGTCTGAGGGCGCTCGGGGGAAGATAATCAGGGGTTTTCTGTCGGACCTGTCTGTCGCCTTGGATCTGTACGACAATAGGTCGGAGTCCTACTTGACGATTGCAGGAACGATCTCCTGTCGGCAGACGCTGAGCATGGATGGGCCGGGAAGCTCATCCTCGCGTGGACGATCACGGTTAGGGCCCAGAGCTTCCCAGCGCAGGAAGTAGCGAACACCGGCCTCACCACTGGCACCAGAGTCATTCTGCGACCTGGCAACGAGTTGTCGATCGCCTGTTGTGCCCGCGGCAGTCGACTGCGGAGAGGAAGGCCTGACGATCGTTTCGATGGGTCTCAGGGTCTCCTCGTCCAGTATCCACTTGCCTGCACCGTGTACTGCGTGGTCGTACGTCTGGCTCAGCCGCCCGTCGGGCTCGACGGCAACGGGGCCTACGCGAATCTCGAAACTGATGGAACCGTTGCCAGAGAAGTACCAACGGTGACCCCAGTCGCTCGTTCGGTATATCTTCCACGATCCGTCTTCGAGCCGGGCGCTGTAGGCCTGGTTGTTTCCTTTCTCGTCGAACTTTTGGTAGCTGATGACGAGTCTCTTATTAGAGTCAAACCCGATCGTCACGCCCCCGTTGATGAGGCCGCCTCCGGGTGGGATCGGATCAACGATCTCGGCAGTCTCGAGCGTAATCGGAAGCTGAAACGGCTTGCCGTCGCTTCTCTCCCAGTGCACCAGATCCCTTGATCGGGCATAACTGAGGTCATGATTCGTTTCGCAAGCGGGAGTATCGCGCCAGACCCATGCCAAGTGATAGTAGCCGTCCGGGTAGTGACGCAGCCCTGTGAAGTACGCGTTCATCCTGCCGTCGCCCGAGGTAAGTGGGGAGTCGAGCAAGCGTCTCCACTTACGGCTGCCGTGTTCGTAGACGTTGTAGATCTGATCGCCGTTGCCCGAGCCGCCGGAGCGATACGTGAATAGGAACTCCCCGTTCGGCCCCCGCAGGAACTGCGGGTATGTGCAGCGGGCTTCGTCACGGCCCAGCATGGTCGGTACGCGCTCGAGGGTTCGGATGTCCCCGGCAATCCTTGTGCGGAAATAGACAAGCGGGCTCGAGTGCATATTGGCGCAGAGATGTATGCGCCCATCGTCGTCAAGCGCCATTGTGACGTAGTTGTGACTGTCCCACCCGAGGGTCTCAGGCAGCGTCACGAACCGCCAGGTCTTCTGCGCCAACCATCTTGACGCGACGGTTAGCTTCCTCTCGGCATCGTAGAAGCCGACGAACTGTCGCTTTGGCGTACTCAGCAGAGAGAAGCCGACAGGGTGCCCGGACCAGACTGGAGCCACTTCGATGCATTCCTCGGCATCAGTGGCCCCTGCGACCACGGCGAGTATACAGCCGGCCATTGCCAGTATCGAAATGATATGGGGATGACTTGAAATCATTGCATCGGCCTCATACGATCATATGTTAGGCAGTGTCTGGGAAACGTCCTTCCGGCAACCGCGATTCTGGAGGAAAACCCTCCGGCGTCGAATTCGCGCCGGCGCCGTCGCGAGATCTCGGCGAAAAATAAAGCTTGCATTTCCCGCGGATATGGAATATACTCTATCAGTATAGTGTCAACGACCAGCACCGGTGTCTTCGTCCACGTAGATTGCTCTTACTTCTGCGACCTTTCGAATTCCCCGTGAATGGCAATTGTGCCACGTGCTCCGTGTTGACTTATCGGGGGTAAGCCCCAGAAGGAAAGGCAATTCTATGGCAACCAAATCACTGTACGTGGGCAACATGGCCTACAGCACGACTGAGAACGACCTTCGCGCTATGTTCGAGCCTTACGGTCCCGTAGCCGAAGTCAGAGTCATCGGCGACAAGGGCTTCGCATTCGTGGAGATCCCGGAAGAGAACATGCAGACCGCGATTGACGCTACGAACGGCAAGGAGTTCGGCGGCCGGACTCTCACCGTGAACGAGGCCAGGCCTCGCACTGAGCGCAGTGGCGGTGGCGGCGGACGCGGCGGCTACGGCGGCGGAGGTGGTGGCTACGGCGGCGGCGGTGGCGGACGTGGCGGTCGCTGGTAACTCACACCAGACAACGTCAGGCGCCTGATGCCATGCATCAGGCGCCTTTTTCATGGGTGACACGCCACCGCCAGTCCCGCAGGAGTTCCTGCCGACGATGCCTAACAGAGAGAGTAGGATTGATGGCGAACGAGGAAGGACTATGACGAACCCGATTGGTGTCGGTATTTTGGGCTTTGCTCACGGGCACGTGGGGATGTACTGCGCACAATGGAACGCGCGCCGTGAACTGGGCGTGAAGGTTACTGCCGGATGGGATCACGATGCGGCGCGCGCGGATGAGAATAGCAGAAACTTCGGCTGTGAGCGAATGGAGTCCAGCGACGCGCTCCTCGCGCGTGACGATATCCAGGCGGTCGTGATCGCTGCTGAGACCTCGATGCACGCGGACCTCGTCGAGAAGGCGGCATCTGCGGGAAAGACGATCGTCGTCCAGAAGCCTCTCGCCCTGGAGATGGATGAGGCCGATCGCATTGTGAGCGCGGTTCACAAGACCGGCGTTCCGTTCACCCTCGCCTGGCAGATGCGTGTCGAGCGGTTCAACCTTCAGGCGAAGGCGCTGCTTGAATCAGGCTTGTTCGGCCGTATCTTCCAAGTGCGCAGGAGGCACTGCCTCGCCACCCAGCACATGGCGAACTTCGACCAACTCTGGCACGTCAAGCCTGAGTTCAACCGCGACATCTTCGCCGATGACGCCGCCCATCCCGTTGATTTCGTCTACTGGCTCCTCGGCATGCCTTCCAGCGTCTACGCCGAGATGGGCACGCTCCTGAACCCGAAGGTCCCGAACGACAACGCGATCGTCCTGTTCCGCTACCCCGACGGCAAGATGGCCGAGGTCTCATGCTCGTTCGTCGCCGTCGGCGGCGAGAACACGCTCGAGATCGTCTGCGAGCACGGGATCATCATCGGCAACTACGGCGATGGTCCGAGCAACCACCGTCGTCCGGCGGGGGCTCCCCAGCTCAAGTGGATCATGGAACACGAGCCCGAATGGACGACAAGCGACCTGCCTGAGATCAACGGCCAGGGTGAGCGCATCGCCGGGCTCTCGGAGCCGCTTGCCGAGTTTCTGCATGGAAAGCGCCCGCCGATCGCCACCGCCGAAGAAGGCCGAGACGTGCTCCGTCTGGTCCTCGCCTGCTACGAGTCGGCTGCGCAGGGAAGGAAGATCGTCCTCGCCTGATGCCCGTTACTTCCGAGTGCTATCGAGCCGAACCGGGTTCTTCCATACGAGGCAAACCGGCGCATCCGATCTCCGATATCCCGTCTCGGGCCAATCCGCTTGGGTAGAGTAGGCCTTTCTCCCATCGCTCTCACGCGCGAACTCATAGAGAGAGGTCGTAGTTGCCGGGGGATCGGGCGCGTCGTGCGGCAGGGCATGGAAGACGGGTTCGCTGCCCTGCTCTCCAACGGAGGCCGCGCCTGCCGTAAGCTCACCGTTGACCAAGTAGACCGGCACTGTTCCCCGGGCTGGACGGTCGAGGGCGAAGAATGCGATGCCACCCCCCGTACCGAGGATCTCACCGCTCTCGTAGATCGGGACGGGCAGCGCGAGCCTCTCATCCGCGAGGTCTAGCTTGTACATGATCTGGTTGTACTCGTAGCGCGGGGTCGGGTCGTCATTGTCGGTGAAGCTTCTGGTGTATGTCCCGTCGAAGAAGATCACCCGCCCGCCTTCCTTGTCGAGCATCGGATGGTGTCGAGGGTTGTAGAAGCTGTAGTTCTCATGTGTTACAATCTTGCGCGCATATACCCATGGTCCCTGAGGCGTGTCCGCTTCCAGATACCACGTCTCGCCGAGGAACGACGTGCCGAACGCCTCCTGCATGATCATCACCCAGCGCTTTCGATACTCGTTCCATGCCACCGTCCCACCGTGATAGACTAGGGCCTTGCCGCTCTCCGAGTCTCGAATGTGGAACAAGGCGTCCTCGTCCCGGATCTTTCCGTCTTTCACGAGCCCCGCCTCTTCCTGAGGCATCGGCGTCCAGGTGTCGGGCTTCCACCCGAAGACCGCCCTCCCGTCCGAGTCGCGCTCGACCTCGGGGGAGTCCTTTCGCGAGCCTCTCTTGAGGCAGGTGAAACCCTCGTAGCGCGAAGGATCGAGGAGCGCGTACTCATCCGCGCGGACTCGCGTGACCGGAGAGAAGCAGATGTACTCCACGCCGCTCTCCGTGGCCCTGAAGGGATGCCCTCCGGGCTTGATCGGAGCGTCCAGGTCGAGTTGCTTCACCTTGACGAAGAGATCCATCTCATCGTCGTACTCGGCGATCCCGATCTCCTGCGCCTTCATCGTCGTGTCCACGTTGGAGTACATGGCGAAGAGCCGCTCGCCTCCATCCTTGCCGACGATCGTCACGAGTCCGCCCAGCCAGACCGGGCCGGGGGCGTCGAAGGGCATCATCTTCTTCGAGAAGCCGCGCTCATCGGTAAAGTAGGCCAGGTCCACGCCTACCTCAGGGTCGAGGCCGCCCTTCCCGGGGAGCGCGGAGGTCGCGCCGGACGTGTGGAAGTTGCCAAGGGGGTAGGCCGGGCGGTCCGTATCGCCCCAGAACCAGTACAGCTTGCCCTTGTAGACCGCGCTCAGCACGGAGTCCTGTCCCAGGACGAGGCCGTTGATCGCGGGGGCCTCGATCGGGACTGGATGACCGACGAGCACGCTGTCGGCATAGATGCCCTGGCCTGTGATGCGGTAGAGGCGCTCGGCGACGTTATCGCGCTTGATTCGAATCTCCGCGCTGCCTCCCTCTACAGTCCTGAGCGCCGTCCCGGCATAGCCGAATCGGTCCTTCGGGTAAGAGTACCCGTGGCTCTTCACGTGGAAGTAGACGTCGGTATCCATCAGCCCCGGCTCGTAAAAGGCGACGATTCCGTTGCTGTCGGTGTAGTATCGGATGCGGTTCGTCGTCCTCAACTCGACGAGCGGCACTCCGCGGCCGGTATCCTGGTCTATGACAGTAATGACAAAGTAGCCGTGCGGAGGCGGGGTGCCTGCAGATCCGACGCCGAATAGAATCAGCGTGCAGACTGTTGCGCATGAGACGTGTAGGGACATGTTCTATGCTCCGCCAAGTGTGGTGTTTACGTCCTTCGGGCGGATATCGTGCCCGCCCTTAGAGAACGAGGTGTCTAGTGACAAGTGACACTGGCGACAGAATTAGAAGTAGCTACCCAGCCCGCCTGAGTAGCTACCTTCGCATGAGGTCGCCGAAGTACGGCAGTAAGAAGTCTACCGGAAGGGCTGCTACGCAGCCGGCTGCTCGGAGGTGCAGGCCGGGCAGCGAGTCGCGGCGGCGGGAATGGATGTCAGGCAGAACGGGCACTCCTTCGGTGCGGGCGCGGCCTCCTTGCCCCTGTTCATCTGCTTGATGATGAGGAACAGGATGAACGCTACGATGAGGAAGTCAATCACGGTGTTGATGAACAGCCCGTAGCCGATCACCGGCGCGCCGGCCGCCTTGGCCTGTTCGAGCGTCGCATAGGCTTGGCCGGACAGGTTGATGAACATGTTCGAGAAGTCCAGCCCGCCCAGCAGCATTCCGATCGGCGGCATCAGCACGTCTGCCACGAACGACGTGATGATCTTCCCGAACGCGATGCCCAGGATGATGCCGACAGCCATGTCGAGCAGGCTGCCCTTCATTGCGAATTCCTTGAACTCCTTGATCATATCGAGACCTCCTTTTCGACGACGCACGCTCCTGAGGAACTCTGCGCCGCCACTTAGCATTGATTCGTCGTCATGGGTATGAAGTCCTCCCCCGGTGCAGGCTTTTGGGAGGGAAAGCGCGCCTGTGATGGGAATAGTTCATCTGACGGGCGTCTCGCGCAATATGGAAGAGGGTGGAGAGATGGAGCGACTGGCCGAGATACTGAAAGCGGCGATCCTGATGGAGGAAAAGGGCAGGACGATGTACGCGAGGCTTGCCGAGGATGCGTGCGACTCGCTCATGAGTTCGGTGCTCACGTCTCTATCGAACGATGAGTCGGCGCACGAGATTGCGATCCGGGGATACCTGCGGGCGGTGTCCGGCGGCGAGGCGATGCAGTTCGAGGTAAGCCGACGGGAGTTGCGCGAGCGGGAAGCGGGGATGGCCGATACGTTGAAGGTGGTGGACGGCCTACGCGTGAACGACATCGGAGTGCTGGAACTCTATCGGGCGGCGTGGGAGTTCGAGAAGCGCACGCGCGACTTCTACGCCCACCAGGCGCATGACGCGGATGATCGGGATGCGGCGGAGTTCTTCCGCTTCCTCTGCAGGATCGAGAATGCCCACGCGGCCGCGCTCGAAAGCGTGATCTCCGCGAGTGAGCGGGATGGCTAGGAACCATAGACGCGGGGGAGAGCGGAGGACTGGACTGCTGCTCGTGCCCCCAACCGCAATCGTTCCCGGAATGCTGGGGGCCGGATTCCCCGGGGCCGCACCGTCTTTCGTATCGCTCCGATGGCTACCGCCCTCGTTCCTTCGGCCTGACGGCCTGCATCCTGGCCTTGCCGCACCTCGGACAGGTCCACTTTCGCTGCTTGTGAAAACTGCGCGGCTCTTCCTTCATCTTGACTCTGCACGCGGGACAGAACAAGGTCGCACCCCAACCGGTAGAGAGGTGTCGGGTATCAGGCCGGGGGAAGAGTGGATCCGGAGGCCCGACACCCAACAGAGCCTCCTATGCGCCCAGAGGCAGTCTCACGGGCGCGCCGGCCTCGTATGAGCGGTAGGCGCCGAGTGCGACCTCGACGGCGTGGAGCCCGTCCTCGCCGGTGACGCTCACGGGCTCGCCCGCGGCGACGCGGCTCACGAAGTCCTGCACCATCAGAAGGTCAATGTTGCTGCCCCAGCCGACCCAGGAGGCTGACATCGTTTTGTCCGAGTAGAGCGCGAAGTCCTGCGCGAACATGTCCATCGAGACGACGCCGTTCGTGCCCGTGATCTCCATGGTGACGTCGCCCCAGGTCGGGAAGCTCTTCGGGCGCGACCAACTCGTGTCGAGCGTCGTGAATACGCCATTGTCGAATGTGATGGTGAGCGAGCCGACATCGTCGTATTCCTGGTGATGCATCGAGTTGCTGATCTCTGCGTAGACCTCAGCGGGCTCGCTCCGGAGGGTCCACCGCATCAAGTCGGCGACGTGGACGGTATGGTCAATCACCGCGCCGCCGCCGCTCTTGTCCTTCTCGACAAACCACCCGCCCGGCATGCGGCCGCGGTTCGTTCCCTTGATGGCGAGAACCTCGCCGATGGCGCCTTCGTCCACGAGTTGCCTGACACGGACCATCGCCGGGGAGAATCGGCACGGGAAGGCCGTCATGAGCTGGACGCTGTTCGCCTTGCAGACATCAATCATGGCTTGGGCGTCTGCTACGGTAGTGGCGATAGGCTTCTCGCAGAGAACGTGCTTCCCCGCGCGCGCCGCCATTGTGGTCAGCTCGGGATGCCTGATGTTCTCCGAACCTATGATGACCGCGTCAATCTCCTGCGCGAGGAGTTCCCGGTACCCGGAGAAGGCGCGGGTCTTGAAGGTATCGGCCATCTCTCGCGCGCGGTCGGCATCGTGATCGGCGATGCCGACGAGCTGCGCGTCAGCGATTTCGTTTACCGCGCTGGCGTAGCTGAAGGAGTGCATATGGGCAAAGCTCATCATTCCGATTTTGACAGGCATCTCTTAACTCCTCGATCCTACCTCGACGGGCTTCCCGGTCTTGATTGACTCGAGCGCGGCGAGCGATATCTCGACGGCGCGCATCCCGTCCTCGGGGGTGATGCTCGGGGCGCGGTCGGCCTCGATGCAGTCAATGAAATGCTGCAGTTCGAGGAAGTAGGGGTTCTGCGCGGTCGGGCTCTCCGGGATAGCGACCCCCGGCTTCCCGCCCTCGCCGGTCTCCTTCTTGGCGACGCTAAGCGGCACGGCTTCCTTGTTGTGGAAGTCAATCAGTCCGCCGTCGCCCGCGACCTCGAACTTGACGGTGAAGCCGGAGGGATTCGCCCACGTGCCCTCGACGTGGGCGATGACGCCGCTCTTGAAGCGAATGGTGACCAGGGCGTAATCGAGGTGATCCAGTCCTCTCCCGACGAGTCCCTTGGCATAGACGCGTTCGGCCTCGCCAAAGCACCATCGGAGCCAGTCGAAGTCGTGGATGATGAGATCGAGCACCAGACCGCCGCTCATCTCGACGTTTGCGTACCAGTCGTTCCAGGCCACGGGGAAGCCTCCGCCTCGCGTCGTGCGGGCGATGGCGGGCTTACCAACGGCCCCGGCATCGAGTTGGGCCTTGGCAGCCGCGAACTCCGGGAAGAAACGGAGCACGTGGGCGACCATGAACTTTACGCCAGCCTTCTCCGTCGCGGCGATCATCTCCCGGCACTCCTCCACGGAGCGGCCCATCGGCTTCTCGGTAACGACGTGTTTCCCGGCGCGCGCGGCCTCGATCACGTAGTCCTTGTGGAACGGGGTGGGGACGCAGACGTCAATCACGTCGGGTCCTACGGCGGACAGCATCGCGTCAAAATCGGTGAACGCCTGCGAGCCGATCGAAGCGGCAAGTTCGTCCGCGGCATCCCTGCGGATGTCAACGACGGCGACAGGCGCGGCATTCGTCATCTCCGCATAGGCGGCTCCATGCACCTTCGCCATGTGCCCTGCGCCAACAATGGCAACCTTCTGCATAAGTATCCTCCTGATAGTGAGACTTTGTCTCGTTCAGTGCCTCTTGCTCGGCAGCCAGACGTCAGCCTCGGTCACGCCGAGCTCATTCAGCAGAGGCCGCACGACATGGACGTTGCCGATGTCCTTCAACTCGTGGGCATCGCTCCCGATAGTAAATCTCAGGCCCACTTCCTTGCACAGCCTGTAGAAGCGGACGGAGAACTCCGCCTGATTCGGCCAGAGCGCCCGGCGGCTGATCTCCATCGCCACGCCATTCTCGTTTGCCAGTTCAACCGCCGGAAGCAGGTCAGAATCCTTCAGGTGGTCGAGCACCGCGGGCGAGCACACGCTCGGAACGACCAGAAACGGGTGGGCGATAGTATCTACCCAGGGGAGGCTCACGGCGTATTCGAACATCGCGAGATAATGGCGGGCGCGGGACTCGACGTCGCCGGGGGGTAGATCGGTGATCCCCGTATTCTGGAAGTGCGTCGCGGCCGCCATCACGAAGTCGAGGCTGTCCGCAAGCTCCTGGCTTCCGGCAGTCGTCCCCGGCGTCATGACCTCGGCTTCGCAGCCGAAGAAGACCTCAGGCGCGTTCGGTGTTGTGCGGCGAGCCTCCGTCACCTCGGCCCGGATATCGTCCAGAATGTCGTGAGCGGTGAACGTGTAGTAATGATCGGTGATCGCCATTCGGGTGATACCCTTTCGTGCCGCGACGCGAACCATCTCGGCAGGGCGCATTTCCGGGTGCCCGCACGGCGAGTGACGTGTGTGCGTGTGAAGATCAGTGTCAAGGTTCATGACGACAGCAGGGGCAAGGATCGAGGGCCAAGGGCGAGCGGATCGTGTTCGTCTGATCCGGGCATACCCTGCGCCCTCGCGCCCACCCCTTCCTTCCTATGTTTCCGTGAGCGAGACTCCTGCCTTGCAGAGGGGGCATTCCTCTGGATCGTACTTCACTACCTTCATGCTGATGAGTGCCTCGGTCCTCGCGCCGAAGTCGGTCTCCCCGCCGGTCCGGTCGACCAGCAGGGCGACTCCCGCAAGGACCGCCTGACTGCGGCGCACGATGTCAATCGTGTCCCAGATCGAGCCGCCGGTGGTCATAACGTCGTCAACGACGAGGACACGCGTGCCGGGGTCAACGGCAAACCCGCGCTTGAGGACCCGCCCCGACTCGCCCTTCTCCGCGAATATTCCACGGGTGCCGAGCTGCTTCCCGATCTCGTAGGCCAGGATGACCCCGCCGGTTGTGGGTCCAAGCACTAGTTGGATGTCGTCGCCTTGAAATCGCTCGGCCAGATCGGTGCACAGGAGTTCCACGTACCTGGGATGCTGCAGCACCTGGAACTTCTCGAAGTAGATATCACCGTGCATCCCGCTGGTATACTTGAAGTGGCCGTTCAGCAGCGCGCCCGAATCCTCGAATATCTGCAAGACCTGGTCTTGGCTAAGCATGACTGCTTGCCTCCTAGATGAGAAGCTGGTACGGGGACTCGAGAAGTTCCTTGACGCGCCGCAGATACTGAGCCGCGGGCGCACCGTCCATCACCCTGTGGTCAAAGGAAAGGCAGAGGTTCATCATGGAGTGGATCATGATTTGCCTCTCGA
Source organism: Armatimonadota bacterium (assembly GCA_017993055.1). NCBI lineage: Bacteria > Bacillati > Armatimonadota > Armatimonadota bacterium. The sequence continues at coordinate 61,424 of JAGONM010000016.1, read as the reverse complement.
TAACGACTGGCTTTTCCGCAATCCGGCACACGCCGAGGATTGCACTCTGCCCGGGCGTGATGATCGGGTCGAAGACGTCTATGCCGTACGCGCCGAGGTTCGTGATGCTGAACGTACCTCCGGAAATGTCATCTTGGGCGAGGGCGCTGTTGCGTGCCTTGTCAACGAGCCGCTTGAGGTCTATAGATATCTCCGCGAGACTCCTGCCATCGGCATTCTTGACGACGGGGACGATCAGTCCGTCGTCGAGCGCTACTGCGACGCCGATGTTGACCGATCCTGCGATTCGTATCTCATTCCCGTGCAGGCTGCCGTTCACCATTGGGTGGTCGAGAATCGCGCGAGCCGCTGCCTTCACGATGAAGTCGGTGTATGATATCCTGGCGCCGTATTTGCGCTCGAACTCGGCGAGGATGTGGCTCCGAACCTTGACCGTCTCGGTCATGTCCACCTCGGTGGTGAGGGTGACGTGTGGGGCGGTCTGGTAGCTCTTGGTGACGGCGTCGGCGACCATTCTCCGCATCCCAGCGAACGGGATACTGCGCATCTGTAGAACTGGGACGTCCGTGCCGGGCGCGCCTGCCTGCAGAACGTCCTCGCGCATCACTTTGCCCTGAGGGCCGGTGCCGATTATCTCTCGAAGGTCAATCCCCATGTCATCGGCGACCTTCGCCGCAAGCGGCGAGGCCTTGACGGTGCCTGACTTGATCTGCGCGACGTACGCCTGGACGTCCTTCTCGACAATCCGGCCCTTGGGCCCCGTCCCTCGGCCTGCGAGTGAGTCGATCGGGACGTCGTGATCATGAGCGAGCCTCCGTGCACGCGGCGAGATGAACACTCGCGATGGTGACGCAGGAGTCACTCCGGTCGAGGCGTTCGGAGCGGAACCCAACGCGGGTGCCGCCTCTTCGATCTCGGCGGTCTGGGCAGCCGAAATCTGCACAGGGGTGTCATCGGCTAGGAGGTCGTCTATCATCTCGTCTGGCGTACCGATTATCGCAATTGGGGCCATGATAGGGACGGTCTCGTCGGGCTGCGCGATGATCTTGCGGATGGTGCCGGACTCAGGCGATTCCACCTCCATGTTGACCTTGTCCGTCATCACCTCGAGAAGCGGCTCACCCTTCCGGATGCTCTCACCCTCCTGCTTGAACCATTGGATGATGGTGCCCTCTTCCATAGTCTGGCCCAGCATGGGCAGTATGATCTTCGTGGCCATAGCTACACCTCAGTTCCGTCAACCGGAGCATCGCCCAAATCGTTACCATAGGATACACGAAAAGTGGTCTGCGGTGCAAGCGGCGAAGAGGGTTGACGACTGTTACCAGCGGACTCGGTGGTTGCCTGTCGACGAAACCTGATCGCGCTGCCTTGCGTGTCAGGGGCGTGAGCTTCGGCCTGTTAGCTCCGTGGCATTCTGTCTCAACGCCGAGGCGAGAACAGTGGTTCTCCGTTAGAAGTTCGCGAGCGATCCGAGAAAGACGGCTAGCAATCTTCAAGCCTGGTGATCCCGTATCGGGCCAGAACCTTCCCGTCCTGCCTGCCGATAAGGAGCATCAGTGCGCGGTATGCTGGGACGGTCACGATTATCGTCTTGCCGGTCGCATTGTCGGTCAACGACAGGTCCTTGTCCGAGTCCGTCTCCGAAACGAAGCAGTAGAGGATCGCATCTTTGAAGAACAGCGGCCGGATGAGCACCCCTGGGTCCGGCGTCTCCGTAAGGAAGGGAGGTTGAACCACTGCTTGCTTGAGTGCGAACCGGTACAGTGCGATCGTCGGCTCGATATTGTCGGCTAGTTCGATCGGCAGGGCACAGTAGACCAGCTTACCCGAGCCGACCTTCTCGGTTCGGACCGAGCCTCCCTTGCCCCCCAGCACGGCTCTGTCCACGCGCGCGATTCTGTTGTCCACGTAGCTGACACGATGTTCCGTGCCGAAGATGATAGCTTCCTCCTCACGAGCGACTTGTCGTGTGTCGCTCTCGATGCCGAATCTTGCCAAGCGGTCAACAGGTTGGTGGTGCTCATCGAAGTTGACCGTTCCAGTGACAAGTAGGGTCGAGCCCGCCTCGACCGACCGCAGGATCGTCTCCCATGCGTCCTGACTCAGCCTGTGCGGAGAAGGAAGCACGATAAGCGGCGGGTTGCCGAGGTTCTCGAGCGCGTACTCGCCGACCGCTCGCATCGGGATGTCGAGATGGTAGCTCATAACCCTGGCGCATACGCGTGAGGACAGTGTCGCTGTGTCGCGGTTTGAGAACAGGGAGGAATGCGGGATCACCATGCAAGTCTCCTCCGGCCGGCGGTCAATCATGTGACGGCGGGCTTGCTTTAGAAAGTCCGATAGTGGACGGATGATGTCCATTTCCAGTGTGCATGCGAGGTCGGCACGGTGAAATCCGACCGGCACCTCGTCGCCGCTGGGCATGCCGCCGTAAGCGTTCCAGAGAGACACGACTGCTCCGGCACCACCGGACGCAAACGCCGTCACCAATCTGCGCTCGAGCACGTTCCGGGAATCCTCTTCGGTGCATCGTGGTGAACTGTCATGGTCCTGGGCAGACATGACACGGGTAGCCTGGATCAAGTTCGGCCTCTCGGGTGTCTTGGTTGCGAGACCATCCAAGAGAAGTTCGTCGACCACCCACCGCGTCCAGGCGCTGGTGAAATCCACATCGTTCCAGTGCACCTGAGGATTCGGCTGTAGTCCGGCTCCGCTCCCGAAATGCCCTGCGGTGACAAGCTGCTTCGGGTTGCCGTTCTGCCTGATGACGGCCGCCATTTGGCGCACCCACTGGCTGAACATATCTTGGACGGACAGCGCGTAGTCAAGTTCGCGCACAGGACGCTCATTCTCTGAGACGTAGAGGTCTTCGAGGCCCTGCGCATCGGGAAGGCACTCGGCTTCGAGGGGAGTCGCTCGACGAGCCTCTTCGAGAGCGATGTGCGACAAGTGCCCGTGGAGGGGCCGCTCCCCGCAAACCCTCTGCTCGAAGTCGTCCTGTCCGGGATGCCGGAGAGGCGGCTCGTTGATCAGTTCCCATATTAGGTTGTCAAACCTAGCGCATCTGCGCGCAAACGCGGCCGCGTACTCCTTATGCGCCTCAATGCAGCGTGGATCGCGGTAGAAACGAGTTTCCTCGCGGCTCTCAGGATCGAACGTGAATAGAGAACAGATCACTGGCATGTCGTGCTCTGCGGCGGTCAACATGAACGCCTCGAAGGCCCGCAGCATACACTCGGTCGGAGTTGCGGGTCCGGGTATCGCGCGGCCGAAGTCTGTGCAGACGCCGATGCGCACGACGTTGATGCCGATCTCCCTCATGTCAGCTAGATCGCGGTACCATGCCGACGGGTTCGGTTCTAAGAGGAGGTTGCTCTGCGCATCGGATGCCGTGTAGGTGGTGCCTATGAGCGGAACGGGCTTGCCGTCCCGCGTGAAGTAGTCTTGCCCTGCAGATAGGGACTGGGTCATGCCGACAAGGGCCTTGTCGTAGCAGCGGAAGCCGCTTGAGGCGCAATCAGCGAACTTGTCTGTCAGTTCAAGATCATCCTGTGAAAGCCTGGCCTCGACGGTGTACAGGCCGGCGGTTAGCGGCTGCGGGACGGGGATAGTCAGGTAGTAAGGAGAAGCGAAGTCAACAATCTCGATCTCCTCGGTACGGACGCTGTTCTCCTTGCGAATCGTTACGGTCAGAAAGACGTTCTCTCCGCAGTCCCTGAATCGGTTGGCACGCAGAACGAGACTGGCGCGCTCGTCCGGTTGGTAGCAGGCGAATGACGGCTTTATCTGGATATCGCAGGCGCCGAGAGTGGCGTAGGCGGCAAGTCGTCGGAATGCCTCCTTCCGCGGCGGACACTCGGAGTGATAGTTCATGAAAACCCAGCGGCCGCCCATGAACTCGTCGCGAATATGGTCAAGGGCGAGTATCGGTGCGGAGATCCTCCGTCCATCGGAGTCACATGCGTAGAGTAGGGGTCGGAGAACTACTTCCCGACCTGCCCATGATCTAAGTCCGTCCAGTGGATCGGCGGTACTGGTGTGGCTCATCTGCAGTTCGAAGGCTCTTTCGCACGAGAAGCCCTCGGTCAGGCCTGAGAGCAGGGGCGCCGTGTCGGTCGTATCGTATCGTGAGATCGCTCTCGTTTCGACCTCGTAGACCCGGTTGACACCTAACTTGCGGTGGTACTGCGTCTGCGGAATCTCCTGATGCCACCCATCGGCGTCCCGGCAGACCGGCACGCTGAACGGCGCGCCTCCGATGTTGATCATGTTTCCGCCGGCCGCGAGGTAGCCATAGATCGCCGGCCAGGCTTCCTTCGGGAATGCCGAACCGTAAGGGTTTATGAACAGGTTCACTGAATCGGCCCGAAGCCGTTCTCGCATATCAGACACACCGACCGAGCGAACCTCCTGAACCGGCGGCAGCGCTTCGAGAATCCACTGGTTCTCGATCGGGGTTGTGTCGGCGAACGGAAAGTCTCGTTCCTTGAAGATCAGCACGCGAGTGTTCACGGGGCATACCTCACCCAGAGAAGGTTGCTATGCGTCATTATCGGCAGACAGTGCGTCCGCAAGAAGGCGCCTCTTCCGCCGAGTGCTCAGCGAAGCCATCGGGCGCGCCCAGTTCATCGGGCCGGAGCCTATCTCTCGGACAGGTCGCGGCGTGCCTCACGCTCGACGTCACGCTCGGCGATGGCCTGGCGTTTGTCATACAGCTTCTTACCGCGGGCGATGCCTATCTCGATCTTGGCATATCCGCGCTGGAAGTAGATTTGAAGCGGTATGAGCGTGAGGCCCTTCTGCTCGGTCGCCGCGCGGAGGCGCTCTATCTCATGCTTGTGGAGCAGCATCTTCCGCGGGCGTTTCGCCTCGAGGTTGAACCGGCTGCCGAACTCGTAGGGAGCAACGTACATGCCGTGAAGCCATACCTCGCCATTCTCAACACGCGCAAAGGCGTCTTGGAGGCTTACCTTGCCCGCGCGGATGCTCTTGACTTCCGTGCCGGCAAGCGCGACCCCTGCATCGCAGGTCTCCTCGATAAAGTACTCGTGTCGCGCTCTTCGGTTGTGGGCTATGACCTTTCGGCCCTTCTCAGCCATCGTCTTCTCCCGCATGCACACAGTGAGGATTATACCAGATAGCCGCGTCTACCGCACAGGGAGGATAAGCCGCCCGCTCCGGCCAACTCACTGGTGTCCGACCTTCGCTTCCAGGAGATCACGCTCTCGCCATGCAGACTCAGGACAAAGTCCCCGGTAACGGAGAGAGAGTGCCTGCCGCAACGGATCGCGCTAGGGCAGTTACGTGGCGATCGTTGCTTGTCGGTACGCTGCTCGTGCCGGCCAACGCCTACTGGATCGTACAGATGGAGTGCATCCGCTACTCCGCCCATCCGACGACGATATCTATCCTGTTCAACGCGATCTTCATAATCCTCGTAGTCAGTCTCCTGAACATGGCTGTTGCACGCAGGCGGCCGGGGTGGGCGCTGACGCAGGGTGAGTTGATGGTCATCTACATCATGATGATGATCTCCTCGGCGGTCGTCGGACACGATATGGTGCAGGTGCTCGTTCCGATGCTTGCCTGGCCGTTCCAGTTTCCCAACTATGCAAGTGACAAGTTCGTAGAGAGCCTACCGAAGTGGTTGATGGTCTCTGACCCGGAGGTTATCCGGGGGTACTTCTATGGGAATAGTTCCCTCTATGATCCGAAGGTGCTGGCGGCGTGGGCCAAGCCGGTGCTGATGTGGGGGATATTCATTCTGGGAATCCTGTTCGTCGGGCAGTGCATCAATGCTGTCCTTCGCAAGCAATGGACGGAGCATGAGAAGCTCGCATACCCTGTGGCGCAGGTCCCGATGGAAATCACCGAAGGGACGGCTCAGGGAAGGCTCCCCAAGATTCTTCGCAGCAGGCTGTTCTGGTTGGCATTCGCAGCCGCCGGGATGATGGACATCGTGAACGGGCTCAACCTTTACTATCCCAGCATTCCGCGAATACTCGTGCCCGGCTCCGGCGTGAGCTTCTTTGACCTGGGGCCGCTGGTGACCACGAAGCCCTGGAACGCGATCGGATGGACTCCCATCTCATGGTACCCGTTCATCGTCGGTTTCGGAATGCTTCTTCCCGTGGATCTGCTATTCTCCTGCTGGTTCTTCTACATCTTCTGGAAGCTGGAGACAGTCGCCGCGGTTACCATGGCATACGATATTGACCCTCGGATTCCCTATGTCAGTAACCAGGCCTTCGGAGCTTATGTCGCGTTCTTTCTCTTCAGCCTCTGGCTCAGTCGCAAGTATCTGGCGCAGGTCTGGAGATGTGCGATGGGGCAAACCTCGGACCTGGACGACAGCGATGAACCGATCCGATATCGATGGGCTCTTCTGGGCATAGCGGTCGGCACGGTTTTTCTCTCTTGGTTCTGTACGCTGGTCGGACTTAGCTGGACTCTCGGGCTGGTCTTCATGGCAATCTACTTTCTTCTCGCGGTGGCCATCACCCGCATGAGGGCCGAGCTCGGATCGCCTGTTCACGACCTTCATTTTACGGGGCCGGACTGGGTACTACCTGACATTATTGGACAGCGGGCCTTCAGCGGGTCGAATCTCATTGGTTTCTCGTTGTTGTACTGGTTCAACCGCGCCTATCGGTGTCACCCGATGCCGATGCAGTTGGAAGGCTTCAAGCTGGCCGAACGCACTCGGTCGAGCCAGAGGGCGTGGTTCTGGGGGATGATTTTTGCGGGAGTCATTGCGACGGGTGCGGCATTCTGGGCAATGCTCCATCTCAACTACCAGTACGGTGCGGTGGCGAAGGCTCAACATCGCTTCGGTTGGGAGGCGTACAACAGGCTCGCCGGATGGCTCGTGGATCCGAAGGGCCCCAACGCGTTGGCTTCGGCCGCAGTCTTGGTGGGTCTTGGATCGGCTTTCTCTCTTCAGTACATGCGCACCAGGCTTCCATGGTGGCCCTTCCATCCGCTCGGATTTGCCGTGGCGTCATCCTGGGAGATGAACCTCGTGTGGATGCCGCTCTTCATCGCCTGGTTCCTAAAGATTCTGATACTGCGGTACGGAGGACTGAGAGGTTTCCGGAACGGCCTGCCTTTCTTCTACGGACTGATACTCGGCCAGTTCGTCATCGGCAGCCTGATGAACATCATCGGCGTGATCCTTGAACTGCCCACTTACATGTTCTGGCAGTAATGCGTCAAGGGTTACTGCAGGACATGGCACTCGTTACCCCGGCGTACTGCCGTTGACCCGGTTGGTTGGGTCTCCTATAATGACCCAAATGGCAGATTTGCTTGCTGGTGTGCGCGCTATCCTGTTCGACCTCGACGGCACCCTAGTCGAGACCGAGATAGACTTTGCCCTTATGAAGCGGGAGATGCTTGCATTCGCAGAGCGTGAGGGCGTCTCACCATTCGGTCTTCAGTCACTCGATATCCTCTCCATCGTGAACGCCGTGGTCAGGTCGTTTGCCGACCGGGGCGTCCCGGACGATGCGATACGGATACGTAGGGAGGCGCTAGATATCCTGGAGCGGATAGAGCTTACTCACAGCGCCTCGGCGCGCGCGATCCCAGGGGCGCGGGAACTCCTCGGCGCACTCCGCGATGCCGCGATCGGTATTGGCATCGTCACTCGCAACTGCCGGAAGGCGGCGCAGGTATCTCTCGACCGCGCCGGCATTGTCTGCGATGTGCTGCTGACCCGCGATGACGTCGAGAACGTCAAACCCCACGCCGACCACCTTCTGCAGGCCCTGCGAATGCTGGGTGCGGGCGTCGGTGAGGCGGTCATGATTGGCGACCACTGGATGGACGTGCAGTCCGGCAGGGCCGCTTCCGTTCGCACCGTCGGCTTTCTGAGGGCGGGGCGCCCGGATGGACTCTTCGACTGTTGCCCTCCGGATGTCATTGTCAGTGATCTGCGCGAATTGATTCCCCGCGTTGCGAGATGTCGAGGTGTCCGGGAATGATTCTCTCGTTCATCATAGTGAATTGGAACACCCGCGAATACCTTCGCCGATGCCTTCTCTCCGTTAGGGCGAATCCGCCTGCGGTGGATCACGAGATCATCGTGATCGACAACGCCTCGCCGGATCGCAGCGCCGATTTGGTGCGTGAGGAGTTTCCCGAGGTACGCCTGATCGCCAACCCGGAGAACAGGGGGTATGCGCAGGGAAACAACCAGGGTTTTGAGGAGGCAGACGGGGAGTACATGCTTCTGCTCAACCCTGATGTCGAGGTTAGTCCTGGCTCAGTTGACGCACTCCTGGCATGTGCGAAGAGCCATCCGGACGCGGCCGCTGTGGGATGCCGTCTTGTTGGGAGAGACGGGTGCGTTCAGCGTTCCCTGCGTTCGTTTCCGGAACCGTGGGGGGTGTTTTGCGAGTATACTAAGTTGAGTAAGCTCTTTCCTCGAAGCAGGTGGCTTGCGGGCTACCGGATGAGCTGGTTTGACTACGATCGCGAGATCGAGGTAGACCAACCGATGGGGTCGTGTCTGTTGATCAGGCGTGGTGCGATAGAAGATATAGGCATGTTTGCAAATGAATTTCCAGTATTCTTTAATGAAGTTGATTGGCTCTACCGCGCTCGCGAGAAGGGCTGGAAGTCCTACTTCACTCCGGCGGCGGAAATGGTTCATGTCGGTGGTGCGAGCACTCGGCAGCGGAAGCCCGCTATGGTTCGTGAGTCGCACCGCTCGATGAAGCTTTTCTACAGCAGACACTACCGGGGGCGGATAGTGGCTCCTGCATATTGGTTCGTAGTCGCTGCTATCTCCATCAATTCAGTGCTGGCCTCATGCCGGGCGTCACTGATGTCGAAAGGCGGAGAGCGTGGGCCGTAAGAACAGCGAACTGATCGCGGTTCGTGATGATGAACTGGGGGTTGAGCTCTCTACCTCGCAGCCTCGTCGTGACGTCTCCGTGGTTATCGTCAACTGGAACACCAGGGATGAACTGTCCGACTGCCTGACGTCGGTGCTGGCCTCGGATGCGATCGTGCCTGAGATCATCGTTGTGGACAATGCTTCCTGCGATGGAAGCGTCGCGGTGGTGCAGGGTGAGTTTCCGCTGGTCAGGATCATCCGAAATGAGAAGAACCTGGGGTTCGCGAAGGCGAGCAACCAGGGGATTGAGGCGTCCAGGGGGCGGTACGTGCTGTTGCTGAACCCTGACTGCATTGTTTATCCCGGCGCGTTCTCGCAGATCGTGCAATTCGGGGATGCCAACCCGGATGTCGGGATATTCGGGCTTCGCATACTGAATCCTGACGGCTCGGTATTCGAGTCATGCCGCCGGTTCCCGACTCTCGCAGCGGGTGTGTTTCGAAACGCGATACTTGCGCGGCTCTTTCCGAACAACCCGTATACCAGAGAGTATCTGATGGCCGACTGGAATCACGATACGGCCAGAGAGGTCGATTGGGTTTCGGGTGCGGCCCTCGTCATGCGGCGCGAACTGCTCGAGGACATCGGCCGGCTCGACGAGAGGTTCTTCATGTACTGCGAGGACGTGGACATCGCGTACCGAGCGAAGGAGAGGAACTGGCGCGTGATGTACTACCCCGATGCCGCCGTCATGCATCTCAGGGCCCGGAGCAGTGACCAGAACCCCGTGCCGATGATCGTTGCTTTCCACCGGAGCATGTACGCGTTCTTTGACAAACACTATGCGGAAAGGTCATTGTTGGTGACGCGGGCGATTGTGCCGCTCGGCCTGGTCTTTCGAACCGTGCTGCTCATCGCGCACAACAGGGTGTTCAGACTGCTCAAGAGGAGAGGTAGCTGACATGAGCCGGAAGCTCGCTCCGAGTCTAGCGCAGACCGAACGAGACCGCCTGCGTGTCGTCCAACTTGGCCTGATCGCAGTGGCTGTGTTTCTATCTCCGCTTGTGGCCGCCGGACTGAGCCATACCCACGTGCCGGAGATCAGCATGCAGTTGCTCGTGCTCCTGTCGGCGATCGTATGGGTGGTTCGATCCGGGCGTCAGGGATCAATCGAACTGCCGTCGAAGGGTCTCGCGGGGCTCGCGGCGGCGCTCATCATGCTCGGCTTAGTTTCGCTGGCCAAGACGGTAAACATGCATGTTTCGCTGCTTGATCTGGTCGCTCTGATCTGCTGCGTGATCGTCATGCTGATGATCGGCAGCCTGAGGGCGAGCCGATCTGCTGTGTACGCGGTGATAGGCGCTCTGCTTATTTCGGCGATCATCGTCGGCACGATCGGCATCAAGGAGCGCCTGCTGACCACGATGCCGGACTGGCGCGTCTTTTCGACCTTCTTCAACCCTGACTTCCTTGCGGGTTTCGTGGTCTTGGTGCTGCCGGTTGCCTTGGCATGGTACTTGTCCGAGACCTCGCTCGGTATCTCGCTGGTCGCAGGGCTGGCCGTTGTCCTGTCCCTGGCGAACCTGTTGCTGAGTGGGTCGCGGTTCGGTGCGGCGGCCGCTGCGGTCGGACTGCTGGTCTCTCTGGCCCTGGCGCTCGTCTCCAAGGCGATCCGTCGGCCGCAGTTGGCGCGGCTGGGAGTCATACTGATCCCGTGCGTCCTCACGGTCATATTGGTAGGAGGCACGCTGACTAACCGCATGGCCTCGGTGAAGGCCGAGTCGCACTCCGGCGGATTCCGCGTCCACACGTGGAGGGGAACGGTACGCATGGTTCGGGCGCATCCGTTCACCGGCACCGGGCTGGGCACGTTCGAGGATGCCTATCCCAAGTACGCCGAGGTCGGCTGGACCCGACTCGCACACAATAGCTACCTCCAACTCGCGGCCGAGGGCGGCGTGGCGATGCCGCTCGTGCTGCTTGTCCTCATCGGCACGGTCGTCGTTCCGGCTGCGATCGGCGTGCGCGGGCGTCAGGACGATGCACCGTCCGACTGGATGCCGAATCGGTCGCTGGTGATAAGCGGACTCCTAGGCGGCACGGCGGCATCGATGGCTCGGAATATGGTCGATTCCGACTGGTACGTCGCTGCAATCGGGACGGCTTTCTGGCTCGTGCTCGGAGCGTCTGTCGCCCTATCGGATCGAGATGGGGTGCGGTTCTCGATGCCGGTCTGGAGGCGGTGGTCGAAGATCGGGGCGCTCGGTCTGATTGTCGTATGGCTGCTGTCGGTGCTAATCGCCCAGGCATACTACGCGGACGGGTGGAAGCTCCTCAGTTCGGGCGAGCGGGACGATGCTGTCAGAGCCTTCCGGATGGCGGCCCGATTCGATCCGCTGAATGCCGATCTCCGTCGGAAGCTGGGAGGCCTTCTATTGCACGTCGGCGCTGAGTCCGGCGATGAGGCCCTGCTTCGCGATGCTGAGAGGCAGTTCAAGAGGGCTACGGAACTCGAATCTGCCTCGGCGAAGTCATGGTATCAACTGGGCAAGTTCTATGCCGACGGGCTCCACGACGATCGCCGAGCGGTCTGGGCTCTCCATGCCGCACTGGATCGAGATTCGCATGCCCTGCACGTGCTTCTTCCCCTCGCACAGGCCTATGAGAGGATGGGGCGCCACGATGACGCTCTGAGAGTCTATAGGCGAATGGCCGATATCGAGGATTCAGTCTATGAGCGCTTAAGAGCGGTTCCGGAACTTGTTGAGCCGCGCTACGTGATTGCTCGCGAGGCTCTAGCTGAGGATGCGGACCGCCGCGGAGACAGCGAGGAGACACGGATACACTATCGCATTGCCCTCGACCGAGTTCGGCGGTTTCGAGAATCGGTTCGCGAGATGGGACCGGTCATGGAACAGATGGGTACCCGCGACCCTGAACTCGAGTCGCAGATTGAGGCCATCGGAGCCAGGATCGAGTCCCGCCTCACGACGACAGGTGATCAGTCAGGTTCACCTGCTCGACTCTAACCCGACCGTCCTCACCGCTCTCCAGAATGTTGATGGCGGTATTATCCTGTCCGACCTGCCTGTACTCGTTGACGTTCCTGCCCGTGAGGCAGCAGATGAGCGCGCGATTTGTGCTCTTGTGTGCCACGACCACGATATCGCGACCCCTGTTCTCCTCCGCGATTCGCAGAAGCGCAGGGAGGGCCCTCTCGCAGAGTTGGCCGAACGTCTCGCCGCCCGGAGTACTGATCTCGGCCGGGTTCGCCCTCCACGCCGTAAAGAGGCGGGGGTAGCGTACGGGCACCTCGATCTCAGGCATGCCCTCCCAATCACCGTAGTCCAGTTCGTTCAGCTCCGGGATTTGAGTTACGATCAGGCCGAAGCGCTCTGCGATTATCCTGGCGGTGTCTACCGCGCGAGATAGTCCGCTCGAAAAGACCGCCTTGATCGGAAGTGATTCGAGGCGATCCGCGACCGTGACGGCTTGAGCGATGCCCTGGTCATTGAGGGGCACGTCGGTCGAGCCTGCGTATGAAGCTGCGCTGTTCCAGGTCGTTTGTCCGTGCCGTATGAGGTATATCCTGCCCATTGCTGCTCACCTGAGATCAGTATGTCTAGAACTTAGCATGCCGGAAGTGCTCCGGTCAACTCGGAGGAAAACCGCGACCCCGCTGGCGAATGCTACATTTGGGTGAAGACCGTGTCGCGAACGTCCTTCTACTGCTCCGACGAGAACCTGAACGACCTCTGGCGTTGGGTAGTCGACTCAGCGCTGAACGACTTCGGCTGCTCCAGGATGGACGGCAGGGACGTGGCGATGGGCCCTCCGTGGCTGCGGGATCACGTGCACGAAATGAAGGCATACAAGTATCTCGTCGAGGACATGACGAGCGGCCTCGAGTTCTTCTTACGACACCAGTTTCCGGACGGCCAGTTCCCCGACTTCTTCGTCCCGATCGGCGACCAGCATCAGAAGTTCGTGCATCCCGACTTTGAGCAGGAAGACCCGTCGCAAAACCGAGTCTTCATCCGCGTGCCGGTCGAGGCGGATCTCGAATACCTGGCGGTCGAGGGAGTCTACCAGGCATGGCAGGCAACCGGCGATACTGAGTGGATGTCTCGGCAGCTCCCGATCCTCAAGAAGGGCCTTAGCCACCTGACCTCGCACAAATGGCGCTGGTCGGAAGAGTATGGACTGGTCAAACGGCCGTTCACGCCCGATACTTGGGACTTCATCAACTGGTACGATCCGGATGATCACTTCAGGACCAACTGCGAGATCCGCCGGATGGACGACACCATCCCGTTCTGCCTCTTCCACGGCGACAACAGCGGCCTCTACTCGGCTTGCATGATGATGGCTGGGATGGCGCAGGCAGACTCGTCGCCAGAGGTGACTGACTGGGCCGAGTTCGGCGAGCACATCCGCGAGCGGGCGAACCGCCTGCTCTGGGGCGATGGGTTCTATGTCCACCAGTTGCACCTCGACCGCGAGATGTTCGCGCTGCACAACGAGCGCTCACGTCTGAGCCTGAGCAACCCCTACGACATCAACCGCGGCATGCCGACGCATGCGATGGCCGTGTCGATCATCGATGCTTACCCCAAGCGATGGAAGCTCCGGAAGGACACCCACATCGCCGAGTGGTTCACCATCGACCCACCTTACGAGCCGAGGTTCAGTTGGTACGTGCCCGGCGAGTACGTCAATGGTGGGCTCTTCGGCGCGGTAGCCGGTGAGCTCTCGAAGGCTGCGTTCCGTCACGGCCGCGAGGCATATGCGGTTGACATCCTCCGGCGATACCATGCGCTCATCCGGGAGTGGGGCGAGGTCCGGTTTATGTGGTGGCCGGACGGACGACCATTCGGCGGCGGACCGTCGGGATGGTGTGGGGGGGCGGTTGTCTCGGCGATGATCGAAGGCTTGGCAGGTGTGAAGGATCGCGGCGTTGCGATGAGTGACGTCTTGCTCTCTCCTCGGTGGGCTTCGGCCGACGTCTCGTCGGCGACCATCGCTGCGGGATACCCGGCGTCTAAGAAGGCGTTCAGTTACCGGTATACGGCGGACTCCGAGCGCATCACGATCGAATGCACCGGGGACGGCAGCTTGGCCGTCCACCTGATGCTCCCGCAGGGAGCGCGTGTTGTCTCTGCCAGCTGGCAGGAGCAGCCGGTGGAGCATAGGGTTTCGAAGATAGAGGGCAGCTCATATCTGGACGTGGAAGGTCTGTGCCAGTCCGGGTTGCTCACGGTCAGCATTCGGCAGGTCTGACCGGTCCGACACGTTCGACTGAGCATGGAGGTTACCATGATTCGATTCAGAACGGTCTTGCTCATCCTACTCATCGCGCTCATGGCGGTGTCATGCTCGGCTGCCGAGCTGAAGCGCGTCTTCGCCTACTATCAGGTCCCGGCGCTCGATCGGTCGGCTGACGAGGCGCTGATGGCCTACAAGAGCGTCATCACCGACCTCTCGCCGACAATAATCGAGGTCATGGATGGCCTCGGTAAGGTCGAGGTCACACCTGAGACCAAGTACCTCGACATCTTGGCGGACGACAAGACGACGATGATCTCGCCGCTGATCCGCAACTACAACTTCGACAAGCAGATTGCCAAGTGGTCGCTCTTCAGCCCGTCGGCCCAGAAGAGAATGGTCGAGGGCACGCTCAGGCTGCTCGAAGGCGAGCCGAGATACAAGGGCGTCGTCATTGACATCGAGAATACCTCGCCGACCGACCGCGATCACTACTCGGCATTCATCCGCCGGATGTACGAGGCACTCAACCCGAAGGGCTTCAAGGTCTTCACCGTCGTCGGCCCGAAGGAGGTCGACATCCCCAAGGCGATGTGGACCCGCGCGTTCGACTACAAGGAGATCGGCAAGTACTCCGATTTCGTCATCCTGATGACCTACAACCAGCATTGGAAGGGCGGGGTTCCGGGACCGTGCGCCGCGATCGACTGGTTCGAGGCATGCGTGAAGTACGCGTGCGAGTGCATGCCCAAAGAAAAGGTCATTGCCGGCATCCCGTTCTACGGCTACGACTGGCCGGAGAAGCCGCCCGCAACGAGCCTGACGCACAAGAAGGCGTTGGCCCTGATCGACCGCATCAAGCCGCCGAAGATCGAGTGGAGCGAGGAGTGGGCGACCCCCTTCTTCACCTACGCCGAGAACGGTGTCAAGCACGAGGTCTGGTTCGAGGACGTCCGCAGCGTTCAGGCGAAACTTGACGTCTGCCGGAAGCTCGACGTCGGCGGAGTGGCCGCGTGGCGTCTCGGCGATGAGGACCCGAAGTTCTGGGAGGTCATCGGCCGCTATTCGAGGGGAGAGTAACCGATGCTGCATAGACTGAAGGAGATGGTCTGCGACTACAACAAGCTCTTGCCAACGCACGGTCTCGTCAGGATGACGAGCGGCAACGTGAGTGGCCATGATCCGGAGTCCGGTTGCGTGGTGATCAAGCCGAGCGGCGTGAGTTTCGAGGATCTGACGCCCGAGGTCATGTCGGTTGTCGACCTCGACGGCAATGCCGTCGGGGGGCACTTCAAGCCGTCCGTCGATACCGCGACCCATCTGTATGTCTATCGCCACATGCCGAACGTCGGGAGCGTGATCCACACCCACTCCAACTATGCGACCGCCTTCGCCGCGCTCGGGGAGGGGATTCCGTGCTGCCTGACCGCCATCGCCGACGAGTTCGGCGGCCCGATCCCGATCTCGGCCTATGCGCGGATCGGCGAGGAGGAGATCGGCCGGGAGATCGTCGAGAAGATCGGCGCGTGCCCTGCCATCCTCATCAAGAGCCACGGCGTCTTCACCGTCGGGCGCACTGTCGCCGATGCCTTCAAGGCGGCGGTGATGCTCGAGGACGTGGCAAAGACGGTCTACATCGCACGCTCCATGGGCCGTCCGATTGAGATCCCCGCCGATGAAGTCGAGCGAGCGCACAGGAGATATGTCGAGAAGTACGGGCAGTGATTGAATCGGTGAGCCGCTCGAAGGGTGAAGCGCTGAACATGCAGACTGCGTCTCAGTCCTTTAGTACCTCAGAGATTCAAAGCCCGATGGAGGTTACCATGTCAGATCGCAAGTTTGCACTTGGAATAGACTACGGCACCAATTCCGTCCGCGCGCTGATCGCGGATGTCGAAACCGGGGAGGAGATCGGCACGCACGTCCACAACTACGTCAGGGGGTGCGACGGCATCATCCTCGACGAGCGCGACTCCAACCTCGCCCGCCAGCACCCCGCCGACTACGTCGAGGGCCTGGAGACGTCGGTCCGGGGTGCGATGGAGGACGCGGCGGGCAAACCGGGGTTCAGCGCCGACCGGATCATCGGCATCGGTGTCGACACCACCGGCAGCACCCCGATGCCTGTCGACGCGACCGGCGTGCCCCTCGCATTCCACGACGAGTTCAAGGACAACCCGAACGCGATGGCCTGGCTCTGGAAGGATCACACCAGCCACGCGGAAGCCGAGCTCATCACCGAGAAGGCGCACGAGCACGACCCCGACTACACCAAGTACTGCGGCGGGATCTACTCGTCGGAGTGGTTCTTCGCCAAGGTGCTCCACCTCGCGAACGTCGATCCGGCGGTGTACAACGCGGCCGCCAGCTTCGTCGAGCACTGCGACTGGATGCCCGCGTTGCTCGTCGGCGATACCGATCCGAAGCGCATCTGCCGGGGTCGGTGCTCGGCAGGTCACAAGACGCTCTGGAACGTGGAGTGGGGCGGACTCCCGAAGCAGTCGTTCTGGTCTGATGTCAGCCCGAAGCTCTGCGGTCTGATTGACAAGCTCTACACGGACACCTGCACCGCCGACACGAAGGTTGGCGGACTCTGCGCGGAGTGGGCGGCGAAGCTCGGCCTGCCGGAGGGGATTCCCGTCGCCGCCGGAGCGTTCGACGCGCACATCGGCGCGGTCGGCGCGGGGGTCAAGCCCGGCACGCTCGTCAAGATCATGGGTACCTCCTCCTGCGACATGATGGTTGCCCCGCCGGCGGAGGTCGATGGCACGATCAAGGGCATCTGCGGCCAGGTCGACGGCAGCATCGTCCCCGGCATGATCGGCTTCGAGGCCGGGCAGTCGGCGGTCGGCGACATCTTCGCCTGGTACCGCGACCAGATGCGCTGGCCGATCGAGAATCTGTTTTGCCATGAGTCCCATGTGTCCGATATGTCCAATCATGCCAAGGCGAACGCTCTTCCGATCCTAACCGATCTTGCCGCGAACACCAAGCCCGGACAGTCCGGGCTCCTCGCGCTCGACTGGCTGAACGGCAACCGCACGATCCTGGTAGACGTGAACCTGACCGGCATGATCCTCGGACTGACACTCGGGACGCGGCCGGAAGAGATCTTCCGCGCGCTGATCGAGGCTACGGCGTTCGGCGCGCGTGTGATCATGGAGCGCCTCGAGGAGTACGACGTTGAGGTCAACGACGTCATCACGTGCGGCGGGCTGGCGGAGAAGAACCCGTTCCTGATGCAGATCTACGCCGACGTGACCGGCCGGCCGATGAAGGTCTCGCGATCGGGCCAGACCTGCGCGCTCGGCTCGGCGATGTTCGGCGCAGTTGTTGGCGGACGCTACCGGAAGGTCGAGGAGGCTCAACGTGCGATGGGCGGCCTGAAGGACTTCGTATACACCCCGAAACCCGAGGCCAAGGCGGTCTACGACAGGCTCTACGCTCTCTACCGCCGCCTTCATGATGCGTTCGGGACCAAGGGCTACTCCGGGTCGCTCTCTGACGTGATGAAGGAACTGCTCAGGACCAAGCGAAGGGTCGGGTAGGCAATGATGCGCCAGTTCCTGCGGACATTGCCGATGTGAGCCGATAATGGTGTTACCAGTCCCTGCAGAGCAGGCTGGGCATCTGTTTCCCCCTTATCGGGAGAGAGGGTTCGGGGAGTCTCCCGCACCCTCTCTTCCCTTCAGGCGGATTCGTTGACAGACATGGGCTTCCGATGCTACAATCTCGCGTCCATCAGCCTTCTCTTCCGGGTCATGGAGCCGCGACTTGGGCACACCGAACAACCTCGAAATTCTCAACCGGCGGTCCGGATTGCTCATAGTCTTCTCCGGCCCGTCGGGTGTCGGCAAGGACACTGTTCTACACGGCCTGTGCGCCGTATGCCCGGGTGTACATAGGTCGGTGACCTTCACCACAAGGAAACCGAGGCCCGGCGAACAGCACGGCGTTGACTACTTTTTCGTGTCCGAGGATGAGTTCCGTGCGATGATAGCTCGGAACGAGTTTCTCGAGCATGCCGAAGTTCACGGGAATCTCTACGGGTCGTCGCTGGGTCAGGTACGGGAGATTCGCGAATCAGGCGGGGACGTCCTGCTCAAGATAGACGTGCAAGGCGGGTTGGCCGTCAAGGAGCGACTTCCCGATGCAGTGATGATCTTTGTCGGGCCGCCGTCGCTGGACGAGCTGGAGCGTCGGCTCCGGGGTCGGGAGTCGGACAGTGATTCGGCGATCGCCAGGCGACTTGAGGACGCCGGCAGGGAGATCGAGCAGATTCCGAGATACGAGTACTTGGTCATTAACGACCGCATCAAAGATGCGGTTGCGACGGTTCACGCAATCGTTATGGCGGAGCGGGTGAGGATTCGGTCGTATGAGGGCTGAGCTGAACGGCAAGACGGTTGTGATGGGGATCACGGGAGGAATCGCGGCGTACAAGGCGGCGGAGGTCTGCAGCACGCTTGTCAAGAGTGGCGCCGATGTCCACGTCATCATGACCAGACACGCAAGACGGTTCGTCGCACCGGCCACGTTCAGTGCACTCACGCACAATCGTGTCGTTACCGGGCTCTTTGAGGAGCCGGAGAAGTACGAAATCCAGCATGTGTCGCTCTCAGAGCGAGCCGACGTCATGCTGATCGCGCCTGCGACTGCGAACATCATCGGCAAGATGGCCTCCGGGATTGCCGACGACATGCTCTCGACTACCGTGATGGCTGCCACCTGTCCTGTCATCCTGGCGCCTGCGATGAACGCGCGAATGTGGGGGAACGCGGTCGTCCGAGAGAACGTAAAGAAACTGGAGTCTGTGGGATACCGATTCGTAGGTCCGATCAGCGGCCGCCTCGCGTGTGGTGAGGTTGGCGCCGGGAGAATGTCGGATTGTCGGGATATACTGGCGGAGGTTGCGCGTGTTCTCGTCGGGCGGCGCGACTTGGAGGGAATCTCTATCCTCGTGACGGCCGGACCGACCGAGGAACCGATTGACGCCGTGCGTTTCATCGCCAACCGCTCGTCGGGCAAGATGGGGTATGCGATTGCGCAGGCGGCGTCCCGTCGAGGTGCAGACGTGATCCTGGTCTCAGGGCCGACGTCACTGACGCCGCCAGCCGACGTGGAGTTCATCTCGGTGCGCACCGCGGCGGAGATGTTGAACTCAGTCATGGTGAGCCTTCCCAGGGTCCGATGCGTTGTCGGGGCGGCGGCAGTTGCGGACTACACGCCGGTGTCGCCTGCTTCTGGGAAATTGAAGAAGACGTCGAGGCAGATTTCCGTGCAGCTTGTGGCTACGGCTGATATCGTCGCCGAGGTAGGGAAGCAGAAGGGCGACCGCATCCTGATCGCCTTTGCCGCCGAGACCGATGATCTGCTTGACAATGCGCGGGAGAAACTGAGGGCCAAGAACGCTGATATGATAGTCGCGAACGACGTCTCTCGCAGTGACATAGGTTTCGGCGCCGATGAGAATCAGGTGACGATCATCGAGCCGGGGAGTGAGGAACATCTGCCCAAGCTTCCAAAGTCGGAAGTTGCGGAGAGAATCCTGGATCATCTCAAAAAAGCGCTGGTGACATCCGGCGCGGCATGAAAGGGCCTGCTGAATTGCGGGCAGTTGGAGGAATCAGTTGAGCAAGAATAGATACATGTTTACGTCCGAGTCCGTGACGGAGGGACATCCTGACAAACTGGCCGACCAGATCTCGGATGCGGTGCTGGATGCGATTCTGGACAAAGACCCCCGGGGTCGCGTAGCCTGCGAGACGATGGTCAGCACGGGTTTTGCTTTAGTGGCGGGAGAGATCACGACCGACACCTACATTGAGATACCGGCGATCGTCCGCAAGACCGTCGAGGAGGTCGGCTACACCAGCGCGAGATCCGGTTTCGACTACGACACCATCGGGGTGATGACCGCCATCCAGTCGCAGTCGCCTGATATCGCCGCTGGGGTGGACACCGGCGGTGCGGGCGACCAGGGGATGATGTTCGGTTTCGCGTGCAACGAGACCGAGGAACTGATGCCGGCTCCCATAATGTTGGCTCACAAGTTGGCAAGACACCTGGCAAACGCGCGCAAGGATGGTGAACTGAACTACCTTCGCCCCGACGGTAAGAGTCAGGTAACTGTGGAATACGACGGCTTCAAGCCGGTTCGGGTTGACAAAGTCCTGATCGCGGCCCAGCATCAGCCGACGGTGCCGCAGAGTACCATCTACGAGGATATCGTCGAGCGGGTGATCAAGCCGACTATGCCTGCCGAGATGCTGGACAAGAACACGAAATACCTTGTCAACCCCACGGGAGTATTCGCGATCGGCGGCCCGAGGGGTGATACCGGTCTCACGGGTCGGAAGATTATCGTCGATACCTACGGTGGGACGGCCAGGCACGGAGGTGGGGCATTCAGCGGTAAGGATCCGACAAAGGTTGATCGTTCGGCAGCGTACATGATGCGCTACATCGCGAAGAACGTCGTTGCATCTGGTCTCGCCGACCGGTGTGAACTCCAGATCGCCTATGCCATCGGCGAGAAGGAACCCCTGTCGGTCAACGTCGCTACTTTCGGGACCGGCAAGGTGCCGGATGAACGGATATGTGAGCTTGTGAACAGGTATTTCGATCTGACTCCCGGCGAGATCATCCGCAAGCTTGATCTTCGCCGCCCGATCTACCGGCAGACTGCGGCCTACGGTCATTTCGGCCGGACGGACCTCGCGGTCCCGTGGGAAGCGACGGATATGGCCGATACGCTTCGGAAAGAGGCGGGGCTGTAGTTGTATGCTGACGTAGTCGTGGACGCGGATGCGCCCCGGCTCAGGCAGCCCTTCACGTATCGCGTCCCGGATGAACTCGCGAAATCGGTCGGTGAAGGGGTATGCGTCGCCGTCTCCTTCGCCGGCCGTGAGTTGACAGGCTACGTCATAGCTCTAAGTGACCAAGTACCCGAGCTCTCGGGTCTGAGGGACATCCTCGCCGTCATCCCCGATTCCATCCGGCTCAGCCGACCGCTCGTCAACCTCGCTCGGTGGATCTCCGATGAGTATGTCGCCTCCCTCGAACACTCCATCCGGGCGATCGTGCCGGAGATTATGAACGCGTCGGTCTCCACGCTTGTCAGGCTTATCAGCCAGGAGAAAGTCTCCAGCGCGTCGCCGAATCAGAAAAGGCTTGTGGAGGCATTGATTTCGCTCGGAGGCGAGTCCGACCAGGACGTCTTAAAAGCGAAGGCCCGACTGCGAGGCTTCGGGGCTGTCCTCCGGCAGTTAAGGGAGCGAGGTGCCGTCGAGGTTCTGAGGGTGTTGGAACTCCCGAGGTCGCGACCGCTGACCGCGCAGGCGTTGACTATCACGCATGACCTGGAGGAAATACCGCTCGAAACCCTCGAGTCCCGCGCGCCCAAACAGGCCGCGATCCTTAGAGAGCTTCGGGAGTCGGGGGACGCGGTCCTCCAGTCGGACGTACTGCGCAAGACCTCCAGCTCATCGGGCTCTGCCAGAGCGCTTCTGCGGAAGGGGTTGGTGAACAAGTCGAGACTCGTTGTGAGGCGCGACCCCTTCAAGGTCGAAGGTGTTGCCCCATCCGAACCGAAGACTCCGACCAGAGAACAGGCCGACGCTATCAACATGATCCGGCAGGGCCTTGTGGCGGAGTTGCCCCAAACCACTCTCCTATACGGGGTTACGGGCAGCGGCAAGACTGAGGTCTACCTTCAGAGCATCGCGACCGCAGTCGAGCAGGGGCGAGGCTGTATCAACCTCGTACCGGAAATCTCCCTGACCACGCATCTTCTCGAGCACTACAAGTCGCGCTTCGGCGATCAGGTAGCTGTTCTGCACAGCAGGCTGTCGGCCGGGGAGCGACACGACGAGTGGCGGCGAATCGAGAGCGGTGAGGCGAGAATCGTACTGGGCGCCCGGTCGGCCGTCTTCGCTCCGGTCGCCGATCTCGGCCTCGTTGTGGTTGACGAAGAGCACGAACCTTCGTATAAGCAGGATCATTCGCCCCGGTATAGCGCTCGGGCCGCCGCCGAGGAACGGGCTCGTGAGTCGGATGCGTCCGTGATACTGGGAAGTGCTACGCCTGCGGTTGAGAGCTTCTACCGTGCTTCATTGGGGGATGTCCAGCTTGCCGTCCTGAAGACGCGGATTGACGACAGGCCGATGCCGGAGGTCGCCCTCGTGGATCAGCGAGAGGAGTTTGACGCTGGGCGACGCGCTGTGTTTAGCGACCTGCTGGTGGAGCGGATTACGGAGAGGCTCAGCCGGGGCGAGCAGGTGATCCTGTTCGTAAACAGGCGAGGATACGCGTCGTTCGTTCTCTGCAGGTCCTGCGGGCACACGCCGAGTTGCCCGCATTGCGACGTCTCTCTGACCTATCATGCTGCGGCCAAGAGGCTGAGGTGTCATCACTGCGGGGAGTCTATTTCGGCCCCCATCGCCTGTCCACATTGCGGAGGCGTTCATATCCGGCAGTTTGGACTCGGTACCGAGAAGGTCGAGGAAGAGGTCCGCAATGCTTTTGCTGATGCCCGGGTTATCCGCATGGACAGTGACACGACCGGGCGAAAGAATGCCTATCAGCAGATGCTTGGCGCGTTCCGCGAGGGCAGGGCGAACGTGCTCGTCGGTACACAGATGATCGCCAAGGGACTTGATTTCCCCAATGTCACTCTCGTCGGTGTCGTAAGCGCGGACACCATGCTGCATGTGCCGGATTTTCGCTCTGCTGAACGGACGTTTCAGCTCTTGACTCAGGTCAGCGGACGAGCCGGCAGGGGGGACAGACCTGGAGAGGTCGTGGTGCAGTCGTTCTCGCCCGAGCATTACGCGATAAGGTCGGCTGTGCGTCAGGACTACCTCGGCTTCTACGGTCAGGAGATTGCGTATCGCCGGGAACTCGGATATCCTCCGTTTTCGAGGTTGGTCAACATTGTTTCCAGCGATCCGATTGACGATACTGCAAGGGAGCGACTTCAGCGCGTGGCGGACATCCTGCGCAGCAAGGCTCTCACGGGACTCGAGGTCGTCGGTCCGGCACCTGCGCCGCTGTCCCGGCTGCGGGGCCTCTATCGTTGGCATCTGATCGTTCGCGGCGACCAGGGAGCAGATCCTAGAGCCTGTCTTCGAGATATGATTCATGGTCGCGAAGTGAGCGGGCCCGGTCTATCTATCGACGTTGACCCCGTTGCGATGCTATAATCGGGCCGTAAGAAGCGAATTGGCGCTCGAGGTGATCGTATGGCAAGCCGTGAAGTTGTGACTTACCCTGACCCCAGGTTGAAGCAGCAGGCCAAGTCCATCGCGAAGGTCGATGCTGCGCTCAAGTCCCTCATCGAAGATATGGTAAGCACGATGCGTGATCAGCGTGGCCTGGGGCTGGCGGCGAATCAGGTCGGCGTCCTACAAAAGATCCTTGTATATGATGACGGCAGCGGCTTGGGGGTGCTGATCAACCCGAAGATTGTAACGGCGGAGGGCGAGCAGAGGGGATTCGAAGGATGTCTGAGCGTTCCAGGCCTCCAGGGCGAGGTGTGCCGGGCCGAGAGGATCGTTGTGAAGGGCATTGACGCCGACGGTAGGGCGGTGAAGATCAAGGCGGAGGGCCTTCTGGCGCGCATCCTCCAGCATGAGATTGACCATCTTGAGGGCAAGCTGTTTATAGACCGAGCCGATCCTCGCACTCTTGAGTATATTACTGACGACGAGGCGGAGGAATAGCGCATGCGCGTGCTGTTCATGGGCACAGCGAGCTTCGGCGTATGCACGTTCTTGTCGCTTCTCGATTCCAAGCACGAATTGCTTGGGGTGGTTACCCAACCGGATCGTCCGAAAGGCCGGGGGCGCTCGCTACAGGAGTCGGCGATCAAGCAGTTCGCGGTGAGGTACGGCGTGCCGGTCTACCAGCCGGAGAGTGTTCGCGTTGATGAGGTGCTGGATCTGGTCCGAGCGATCGCCCCGGACATATTTGTGGTGGTAGCATTCGGGCAGATCATACCCAAGTCATTGCTCGACATGCCGAGGTACGGCAGCGTCAACGTCCATGCCTCGCTCCTGCCGAAGTACCGCGGTGCTGCACCAATCCAGTACGCGTTGTTCAACGGTGAGGCGAGAACCGGCGTCACCACCATGCTCATGGATTCTGGGCTGGACACAGGGCCTATACTCCTGCAGGAGGAGATGGAGATCGAGCCGAACGAAGATACGGGCAGTCTCGAGGACCGCCTCTCTGTGATCGGTGCCCCTCTGCTGTTGCGGACCCTCGATGGTCTGGAGGATGGCACTATCACCCCGACACCGCAGGATGATGCACAGTCAAGCTACGCGCCTTCAATCAAGAGGCAGGACTGCGTGGTGGACTGGCGGCGACCGGCACCTGAGATCGTCAATCTCGTGCGCGGTTGCATACCTCGACCGGGAGCAGTGACTGTCTGTGCCGGTACTCCCGCCAAACTCTGGTCCTGCTCGGCGCGAGACGGCGATGGTCGCCCCGGTGACGTTCTGAGCGTGGAGAGCGATGGTATTACCGTGTCAGCCGGCGCCGGGGCGGTGCTCGTAAGAGAGCTTCAGCCCGAGAACCGGAAGGTGATGCGCGCCGCTGATTTCGCTCGGGGCTACGCGGTGTCTGTGGGGTCGCGTTTCGGGCCTGATGGAGATTGATATCGCCGTGCAACAGTGGTATACTCGCGTTTGAATCCCGGGAGGGAAGTATCCGCTCTAGCCTGTGGCTCGTCTGCCTGGTGTGGACCGAGGTAACTGCCATACTTCTATACTTCATATTGCATAACGCACAGGCGTCAAGAGTTGGGCTATGAGCGAGATCGAGGATCGCCTCCGTCAGGGTATTGCATACAAAGTCGAGGGCAAGTACGACGAAGCAACCGCGGAGCTTCAGACGGTGTTGTCGCACGACTGCTCTCACGTCGAGGCTCACAGGCAGTTGGGGCTTGTCTACTGCTTCCAAGGCCTGTTCGATGAGTCTGTGGAGGAACTGCGAAGGGCCGTCGAACTCGATCCTGAGAGTGTGGACGCACGCAACGATCTTGGTCTCACCTATTGCATGCTCGGGATGATGGACGAGGCAAAGGCCGAGTTTGAGGCGGTGTTGAGTCGGGACCCTAGCAACGAGACTGCGCTCAAGAACATGGTCTATTTCTGAACTGGGGAGTTTCTGATAGTGGAGTGGGCATATCTTGAGTTCATCTGAAAACATTAGCATCGTATTTCAACCGGGCGGGAAATCCGTATCGGTCGGCAGAGGCTCTGCACTACGCCAGGCGATTGAGGAACATGACATCGGCCTGGCGTTTCCGTGCGGTGGCAAGGGGCGATGCGGAAAGTGCAAGGTGCTGTTCGAGGAAGGCGCACCGCCGGCTACTCCCAACGAGGATGCCAAGCTGACTGAAGCAGAGATTGCGGCGGGATACCGCCTCGGCTGTGATGCTCTACTGCCTGAGGACGCAGTTGTTCGCGTAGACGAAACCCGTGGCTTGCTCGATGCTCATGTACTCGCCTCCGGCGCCAAGCGGGAGATTCGCATCGCGCCGCGGATAACGAAGAGACACGCGATAGTGCCCGCACCGAGCACGTCGGATCTGAGATCGGATTTGACACGAATTGTCGACGAACTCGGATCCGGCCCTGAGCGGGTGAAAATGCCTCTTCCACAACTCCGCAGTCTGGGCAGGCGAGTTCGCCGATCAGGGTTCTCGGTCACAGGGGTGTTTTCGCTGGGAGACCTGATCGGTATCGAGGAGGGAGACACCACGGACTATTGCTTCGGAGCGGCATTCGATATCGGCACTACGACAATCGCGGGATACCTGATGGACCTGTCGAGTGGACGTCAGCTCTCGGTCGCTTCCGGCATGAACCCTCAGACGCGGATAGGAGATGACGTCATCAGCCGCATCAACTACACGATGCAGGAACCGAAAGGCCTCGCGCGAATGCGACGGGATGTCGTCGGTGAGATCAACCGCCTGCTTGACGTGCTGCTTCGCGCTTCCGGGGTCAAGAGGTCGTCGGTCTACGATGTCGCGATCGTGGGCAACACCTGTATGAGCCATCTCTTCCTTGGTATTGACCCGAGGCATCTCGCGGCTTCGCCCTATGTACCTGCCGTTAGTAGCAGTCTCTGTCTTGTGGCGGGGGACTCAGGTATTCGTATCAGCAGGTCAGGCACGGTTCGGGTACTGCCAAGCATCGCGGGATTCGTCGGTGCGGACACCGTGGGGATGATCCTCTCATCCCGCCTGAGGGAATCAGATGTGCCGATGCTTGCTGTGGATATTGGCACAAACGGGGAGATTGTGCTAGGATTGGGCGGCCGTATGCTCGCATGCTCGACGGCGGCGGGTCCCGCCTTAGAGGGTGCCCATATCCGGCACGGCATGAGAGCTGCCCCGGGAGCAGTTGACACTGTCTGCATGGAGTCCGGCGAGATTAGCTTCAGCACGGTCGGGTGTGTGAGTCCCATCGGAATATGCGGGTCGGGTCTTCTCGATGCCGTCGTTTGCATGTGCCAGGCAGGAATTGTCGAATCGAATGGGCGAATAGTAGATTCGACCGAGTTGCCGAAAGGACACCATCTGAGGGATAGGGTAGTTCAAGGCGAGCGGGGTAGTGACTTCCTGCTGGTGAGGGCCGAGGAATCGGCGAACGGCAAGCCTATAGTAGTTACGCAGCGCGATGTTCGGGAAGTCCAGTTGGCAAAGGGTGCGATCGCCACGGGAATCCGCACATTGATGGAGTGCGGAGGTGTCGGACCGGAGGACTTGGGGAGCGTAGTTCTCGCCGGCGCTTTTGGAAACTACATGCGCAAGGAGAGCGCAGTGGCGCTCGGCCTGATTCCCGATGTGCCGCTTGGTCTGGTGCACTCGATAGGCAACGCGGCCGGCGAGGGCGCGAAACTGGCCCTGCTCTCGACCGAGATTTTCGCGGAGGCGGATGAGATCGCCGAATCGGTGGAGTACATCGAACTCACTATTCATCCGGGTTTTCAGGACAGATTTTCCGAGGAACTCATGTTCGGCTGTTCGGCTGACGCGTGAGTTTCCGGTTTGCATGAAAGATAAACAGGGGGTATCTAGATGTTCGACTATGAGGAACTGACCAACGCGCTGATCAGTGGAAAGGCGCCGATCGTCAAGGAATTGACAGAGAGGGCGCTGGCCGAGGGTGAGAGTCCGCAGGACGTTCTGACCAAGGGCCTTGTGGCGGGCATGAACGTCGTTGGGCAGCGCTTCAAGAACAATGAGTTCTACGTTCCGGAAGTGTTGATCGCGGCGAGAGCGATGAAGAACGGTATGGAAGTCCTGCGGCCCAAGCTGGTCGAAACTGGAGTGCAGCCGGTTGCGACTGTTGCCATCGGCACGGTTCGGGGCGACCTGCACGACATCGGCAAGAATCTCGTCGCCATGATGATGGAGGGCGCAGGGTTCGACATCATGGACCTCGGTGTGGACGTCAAGCCGGAGCAGTTTGTTGAGGCGGTCAAGAGCGGTGCCGGACTGGTGTGCCTGTCAGCGCTTCTGACTACGACGATGCCTGCTATGGGGGAGACGATCAACGCTCTGAAGGATGCAGGCGCGCGCGGCAACTGCAGAATAATGATCGGCGGGGCTCCCGTCACGCAGAACTATGCGGACGAGATCGGGGCTGATGGGTATGCTCCCGATGCGGCAAGCGCGGTGGACGCCGCGAAGGCCTTGCTCAGCATCAACTGATTGGCGCGCGAGTCATAATCACAGACTAGAGCCCCGGACACCGGGCGCGTGGAGGCCGGTCGGAGGCGCACATCAGCGCGTGCGATGCCTCGCGTGCGGTGAGCGGGGCTTCTCTTCTTGGGAGAGATACGGTGCCGAAGCCGTCCTACATCCCCATACTGATGATCCTGGTGAACGTCATGCTAGGCTCGATGGGTCAGCTCTCATTGAAGCACGGTGTGAACACCCTTGGGGGGCTCAGTGCGGGCCCAGGCATCCCGGGTCTGCTGATCGGATCACTGAGGGCCATATTGACGCCCTATGTCTTCATGGGATTCGCGCTATACGGTATCAGTGCGATCATCTGGCTTAACATCCTGAGCCATGTGCGCCTCAGCATCGCCTATCCGATGATAAGCCTGAGTTATGTCGTCGTCGTGCTTCTATCGTCCGTGCTGCTCAAGGAGAAGGTCAGCCCGGTGACGATCGCCGGCCTGCTCATGATCTGCATCGGCGTCAGCCTGATTGGGCTGGGCTACAGCCAGAACCGGTAGGTCACGATGCTCCGACGGGTGATGCCATTCGTCTTCTTTGCGGTACTGGCCGTGATTCTGCTCTGGCCTCTAGCGATGGGAGACAGCCTTCTGCCGGCACCAATGCTGGGCCGCATGTCGCCCTGGGGCGCGGAGGTTGCGGCTGGCTCGGTGCACTGGGATGCACTGAGATGGGACGGAATCGCCTATTTCTATCCCTCTAGACAACTGCTGGCCAGGTCTCTCGAGGGTGGAGAACTTCCGCTCTGGAATCCCTACCAGATGTGCGGCATGCCGTTCCTTGCCAGTCCGCAGTCCGCGGTTCTCTATCCCCCGAACTGGCTCTTCGCCGTCCTGCCAGTGGACCTGACGTTCGGGCTTCTGGCGTTCCTCCATCTGCTCGCCGCCGGGTCATTCACATACCTCTTCCTGCGCAGCGTCGGACTGGGGTCTATTGCCTGTATCTTCGGCGGGACTGCCTTCATGCTGAGCGGTTGGAGTGTGGTGTGGCTGGAACTTCCGGCTCTGCTGGCAAGCGGAGTATGGCTGCCGCTGACACTCTATCTCGTTTCTATTGCCTGGGAGCGGCGCTCGCCTCTCCATGCGTCACTCGCCGGTGGGGCGATGGCATTGTCCTTGCTCGGAGGGCATCCTCAGATCTGGTTCTACGGAGTGATGGCCGTTGCCTCGTACTCGATGTTCCTTGCGATCTGCAGACGCAAGACCACTCCGATCATCTGGTCGGCTCGATTGGCCGTCTCGATGTTAGTCGTCGGCTTCCTGCTTGCAGCGCCTCAACTTCTGCCAACCATGGAGTTAGCCTCTTTGTCCCACCGCGGAGGTGGCGTTCCCACGGAGGAGGGTTACCAGGCATATAGAGCGCTCTCGATGCCGTTCCGACACATGATTGGACTCCTGGTGCCCGACTTCTACGGGAGTCCGGCCCGCGGTAGCTACTGGGGCAGCGGCGAATACGCCGAGTTTTGTGGCTACGTGGGCATGCTTCCGCTGATTCTGATCCCACTGTCCCTTACTGGAGAGCGAAGGCGCAACTCCGCGTTCTTTGCGGCGTGTGCGGCAACGGCGCTGCTGATGGCGACGGGAACGGGAGTCAACCGCCTTCTCTACTTCGGGATTCCGGGGTTCGCACATTCTGGCTCGCCTGCCAGAGCCCTGTACCTGTACACCTTCGCCGTCGCCGTTCTCGGAGCGACGGGTCTTGACCGTCTCCTAGATCCTGAAGCTCGACGGCTTGTACGCGTGGGACACGTCTGCCTTGCTTCAGGCGCGGCACTACTGCTTGCGTGTGTGACCCTCTTCCTCGCAAATGCGGCCTGGGTGCGGAGCATCGCATTGGTGTCTGCGGTTGATCTGCTGGTATCGGCATTTTCGCCTGTAGTGACGGCGGCTGCGTTGTTGATGATCGGCTTGGCGGTGGCCTTCCTGGCGGCTGCGGGGCGAGTAAGAGCTCAGCTGGTAGGGGGGGTTGCGGTCGGACTGCTCGCCGCTGATCTTCTGTTCTTCGGCATCGGGTACAACCTCTACAGTACCAGGAGCGAAATCTACCCTGAAACTGACGCCGTCGTCAGGTTGAGATCTCTTGCCGGGGAAGGGCGCATCATGCCGATCAACTTAGAGTGGAAGCTACGGAGCTTTCCCTCGACCGTCTTTCCTCCAAACGCAGCCACGGCGTACGGGTTGCTCGATGTTCAAGGATACGATTCACTCTATCCAGTGCGGTACAAGCGTCTACTGGATGGCGCCGCAGGACGTGACTCGAGCCCGCCGGAGAACGGCAACATGGTGTTTGCCTCGGGAATATCGCCCTCCACGCGTGACCTGCTGGGGGTGCGGTGGCTGCTCTCCTCGGAGAGATCCTCTGGCGCTCTGGAACTTGCTCGCGGCTGTTACGCATACGAAAACGAAACAGCGCTTCCGAGGGTGTTTGTCGTGCGTCGGGTGCGTCGGACTACCGACCCGGAATCGCTGGGTCTTATCGTGCGAGGGGAAGTGGACCTTCGTTCGGAAGCGCTGGTGTACGACAGTATGCGGCCTCTGGCGCAGGCGGCATCCGGCTCCGCTCGGATTCGTAACCACACTTGTAACCGAGTGGTCATTGACGTTGACAACCCGGATGCGCCCGGCTTGCTCGTGCTGACCGATCAGCATTATCCGGGATGGGTCGCTCGTATAGAGGGAAAGCTGGTCACGGTGCACCGTGTCAACTACTGCTTCCGAGGTGTAGTAGTGCCGAAGGGTCGGTATACGGTCGTGTTCTCTTTCGAGCCCCGCTCGTTGAGGAACGGTCTACTCCTGGCCTTTTCGGGATTGCTCATTGTGGCTAGTACCGCTCTCGTGAGCGGACTGCGTTCGCGAGGGGGCAGACTGTGAAGGTCGGTGGTGAGTGGACATGGGTGCTGCTCGTGTCTGCGGGGATTGTGTGCCTCGCAAGCGTACCCTACATGTTCGGCTATGCAATTGCGCCTTCGGGCTACTCCTTCCTGGGTCTCACGCATAACGCTGACGATGCCTTGGTCTATCTGTCATGGATGCGCCAATCCGCTGACGGTAGTTTCTTTTTGCGAAACCTGTTCACGACCGAGCCTCAGGCAGCGAGGAACTTCAACCTGCTATTCTACGCCCTTGGACGGTTCGCGGGGTTGACGCACTTGTCTCTGGTCGCGGTCTTTCACGTCGCGAGAGCAGTCCTTGGATTGGGGCTGCTGCTGCTGATCTACGCCTTCTCGGGTTCCTGGACCGCCGACCTCACCACTAGACGCCTTGTGCTCTTGGTAGCAGGGCTCTCGTCCGGGCTTGGGTGGCTTGTCCCCGCTGGTGAAGGCGTCAACAGGCCGGTTGATCTCTGGCAGCCTGAGGCGATCACGTTTCTGAGCATCTATCTCAGCCCGCTGTTTGCCTTCTCGCTCATTCTGATTCTGGGAGGTCTATGGCTTCTCTATCTGCACGCTGTCAGCGGGAGACTCAGGTTCGCGATAGGCTCGGGAGTCCTGCTGTTGATCCTGGGCAACGTTCACAGCTACGATCTGGTTGCAGTGGCAATCGCATGGGCCGCCTTCGCACTGTCGAGTCTCACGAAACCGCCGAGAAGTGCGCGGCCCATCGTCGGAGGGTTGATTGCGGGACTGATCGCATCGCCATCCGTTGCCTATCAGGCGTATCTGTATGCGCGGGAGCCGGTCTTTCGGCTGCGAGCGGATGTGCCGACCCTCAGTCCGGCATCATGGTTCTATCTGGTGGGACTCGGCCTGCTGGTGCCGTTGACCGTCGCCGGAATCCGGCGACTGCGAACGGAAGGTGGAGACTTTCGGTTGTTGGTCTCTTGGGCGCTTGCAGCCATAATCTCCGCTTACCTGCCAGTAGCTTTTCAGCGGAAGCTTATCATGGGCATCCACATTCCCCTGAGCATCTTGGGCGGCATCGGCTTGGCGACGGTCGTGCGTTGGCCGAAGAAGCGGTGGTTCGGCGTGTTGACTGCCGGGTGGGTGGCGGTTCTCGCTCTGTCAAATCTGTCGTTCCTGGGCAGAGACATGCATCGAATCGCTATTGACGAGGCGCACACGACGGCTCACCCGCCTTTCATAGCGGCGGACGAACTGGCGGCTCTGGATTGGCTGAGAGGGCACTCGAATCCGGGAGAGGTCGTCCTTGCCGAGCCCTGGACGGCATCGCTCATTCCGGCCTGGACGGGCCTACCCGTATACTGCGGGCATTGGGGCGAGACCGCCCGATTCGGGGAGAAACTTCGCGAAACGCTGGCGTTCTTCGAGGGCTCGCGCGACTTGGACGTAGACGACGAGTTTATTAAGCAACATCGTATTGCTTTTATTATGGATTGCCACCGGATTCCGTCGCTGGACGACAGGTTGGCCCTGCTCGGATTCGTCGCGGCGTTCCGTAGCGATGCTGTTACGGTGTATCGAGCGCGGTGAATGAAGCGATGCGCCTTGAATGCCGCGAGCGCTGTGTGATAGAATGACTCGTTACGCGCAGACAGGAACGGAGTACGATGCCCTACGAATCCGAGAGCGATCGGGCTCTTGTAGCGCGCACGGTTTCCGGCGATCGGGCGGCGTTTGAGACACTTCATCGCCGCTACTATCAGGCTATCTACCGGCTGGCATACATGCAGGCGAGCAACCACGCCGATGCCGAGGATATCGCTTCGGAGACTTTCTGCCGCGCATACCATCGTATCGGACACTTCGGTTTCAGGCAGTGCGACAGTCTCTATCCGTGGCTGCATCGCATTGCGGTTAACCTCTGCGTTGATCTCTGCAGGGATCGCATCGCGCACTCTGCTGTTTCGCTCGACACTCCGACGATTGAGGGTGCCCGAAGCATACTGGAGAGTCTCGAGTCGGTTGAGCCGCGCCCTGAAGAGATCCTTGAGCGCATGGAGGTGCAGGAACTCGTCCGCCAGGCGATATCGGCTCTTGTGGAGGATCAGCGCGACGCCGTGGTGTACCGATTCCTTGCCGACATGACGATCAATGAGATAGCGGGGGCCATGCAGAGAAGCGAGGGCGCCGTGAAATCGCTGCTCCATAGGGCGATGATCGCGCTCCGCAAGGAGGTGGTCGATCGTCTTGGCAAGATCGGGCGAACCGATGTGATCGGCCGCTCGGAGGAGAAGACGGATGTCCGAGGAGATTCTGTCCGAGTTCATAGAAGAATTGAATAAGCGAAGCGAGCCAGCCCCGCGCGACCTGATCGAGAAATACACCAGGAAGGGGCTGCCCGCGTCCGAGATGGCGGCGGCCGCTATGGCAAGGGCCGCCCTCCTTGGACCCGAGGTGCCCGACGCGGCCTTCGAGCGATCAGCGGGTAGGATCGATGCGATGTCGGAACACGCCGTCGGAGATCCGGAACGGATAGCGGTTGGTCCACCATCGTTCCGGCGGCGCATCTTGCTGGCTCTCCGCCGTCTCCTGAGAATTGAACCTTGATCGTTTTGCTCACTCCTTGAGGATCATTAATGCCCGTTGTAGTCGGTATCAGCTTCAAGAAAGTCGGAAAAGTATACTATTTCGATCCCAACGGCATCGAGCTGCGTGAGGGAGATTTCGTCATCGCCGCGACCTCGCGCGGCATCGAGTTCGGCGAAGTCATGTCTGAGCCGAAGGAGGTGCCGCAGGAGGAACTCGTAGCTCAGCTTAAGAAGATCGTCCGCAAGGCAAGCATCGAGGACTTCGAGCGTGAGGACTTGAACCGGCGCAAGGAGAAGGATGCCTTTGAAATCTGCCAGCAGAAAGTTCTGGAGCACAAACTGCCGATGAAGCTGATCGATGCCGAATACTGCTTCGACGGTTCGCAGATAGTCTTCTTCTTCTCTGCCGAGTCTAGGGTGGACTTTCGGGATCTGGTCAAAGATCTTGCTCAGACCTTCAAGACGAAGGTTCAGTTGCACCAGGTCGGTGTCAGAGACGAGGCGAAGCTGTTCGGAGGTCTCGGCCCATGCGGGCGTCCGCTCTGTTGTGCCTCGTTCCTCGCCGGATTCGAGCCGGTCTCGATGCGTATGGCGAAGGAGCAGTGCCTCTTCCTGAATCCCATTAAGTTTTCGGGCGTCTGCGGCAAGCTGATGTGCTGCCTGAAGTACGAGTACCCGACCTACCGCGAAGCGAAAAGCCGCCTTCCGAAGGTGAACGCTGTGGTTGCTACGCCGCGGGGACCGGGCAAGGTTGTGGACGTCAACGTCATCAGGGAAAGCGTTGGGGTTGAGCTGGAGAATGGCGTCGTTGTTCACTTCGCGGCGGTTCATCTCGATTTTCCGGCTAACGCTCGGAGAGACCATGCCGATGAGGATCACGAGACGGATCTTCCCGACGCGGTATGCGATGGCGAATGCGGCTGCGACGACTGCTCCGGAAGAGTTACTGCGCGGGATCTCCTGCGGTTGGAAGAGGGCGAGGAGTCGTAACCGCAATGCCGATATACGAGTTCGAATGCCGAGAGTGCGGGACGAGGTTCGAGAAGCTGTGCGGCGTCAGCGCGACTGATATCAACTGCTCCAAGTGCGGGAAGAACGATGTCAGGAAGCTGATCTCGCTTTTCTCTTCGGTCAGCCGCGGGTCGGACGGGTCGTTCTCGTCATCCTCGTCGTGCTCCTGCGGAGGATGCAGCAAGTCGAGTTGCTCTGGATGTCATCACTAGGGGGAAAGAGCGTGCCCGAGAAGGCCTTCTACATCACAACGCCCATATACTACGTGACCGACATGCCGCACGTAGGCAATGCTTCCACGACGATTGCGGCGGATGTCGTCGCCCGATTCAAGCGACTGCAGGGCCGCAAGGTCCTCTTCGCGACTGGCACGGACGAGAATGCCATCAAAGTTGCGGAGATGGCGCAGTCGCAGGGTATATCCCCACAGGGCTTCGTTGACGGTATCGTGCCCCGGTGGATCGAGGTGTGGAAGCGCATGCACGTCACTTACGACGCATTCATCCGCACGACGGAGGAGCGCCATCGGATGGTGACCGAGCACGTCTTCCGCACGCTGATGGAACGCGGCGACATATACAAGGACTCCTACCACGGCTGGTACTGCGTCTCCGACGAGACCTTCTTCCGGGAGTCCGAGGTGACCGACGGCCTCTGCCCGAACGCCGAATGCCGCAAGGAGGTCCGCTGGGTCGAGGAGGAGAACTACTTCTTCCGACTCTCCGCGTATGGTGATCGCCTCCTGGAGTACTTCGAGGCGAACCCCGACGCGCTTGGCCCTGACTTCCGGCGCAACGAGGTGCTCAGCTTCATCAAGTCCGGACTGAAGGACGCCTGCATAAGCCGCAAGGCATACGGGTGGGGAATCCCCGTCCCCGGCGATCCCGACAAGGTGATCTACGTCTGGTTCGACGCGCTCCTCAACTACCTCACAGTCGCCGGCTACCTCCAGGACGATGCGCTGCTCACTGAGATGTGGCCGCCCGACCTGCAGCTCATGGCGAAGGAGATATTCGTCCGCTTCCACGCGACGATGTGGCCTGCGATGCTGATGGGCCTCGGGCTTCAGTTGCCGAAAAGGGTTTTCGCGCACGGGTTCTGGACGATTGATGGCCAAAAGATCTCCAAATCGAAGGGCAACTCGATCTCCCCCGACGAAGTGGCGGAGGATGTCGCCTTCCGATCCGGCGCGGAGTTCGACATCGCGATGGACGCCCTCCGATACTTCATGATGCGCGAGGCGACCTTCGGCCTCGACGCAGATTTCTCGGTGAATGCGTTGATCGGCCGCTTCAACGCCGACCTCGCTAACGATCTCGGTAATCTGCTGAACCGCACGCTTCCCCTCCTGCACAAGCACCGCGGCGGAATCGTGCCCTCACCGGTCAACGTGCTGACGGACCTCCTCGAGTCCGAGGCGGATGCCGTCGTCGAGCACATGGACAGGCTGGAGTTCAGCGAGGCCCTCGGCGCGATCTGGGCGGTGATCGGTCGCGGGAACAAGTACATGGAGGTCGAGGCCCCATGGAAGCTGGCTAAGGACGAGTCATGCGCGGCCCGGCTCGACACTGTCCTCTACACCGTGCTCGACACCGTGCGCTCGGTGGCGATCATGATCCAGCCGTTCATGCCCTGCGTCGCCCAGGCGATCTGGGAGCAACTCGGCATCGAAGAGCCGCTAGCCGATCAGACGTGGGAAGACGCCCGAACCGTCGGCAAGCTCAAGCCCGGCACCAGGACCGCCGAGCCAAAGCCGATCTTTCCGAGGATAGACACGAGGCTCCAGCTAGCGTCTCATCCGTCCCATGAGTCCCATATTCCCACCGCCAAGGAGGAGAAGACAGTGGAAGAGCAAGTACAAGAGAAGACCTACCTCACATTCGACGAGTTCAAGAAGATCGAGCTGAAGGTCGCGAAGATCATTGCCGCAGAGAAGGTCGAGGGCGCGGACAAGCTCCTCAAGCTGAGAGTCGACCTCGGCGCCGAGGAGCGCCAGGTCGTCGCCGGGATCGCTCAGTGGTACACCTCCGAGGAACTGATCGGGCGGGAGATCGTGCTGGTGGCGAACCTCGCCCCGAGAGCGGTCAGAGGTGTAGAGTCCCAGGGGATGCTCCTCGCCGCCGACCTCGATGGCACGGCGGTCCTTCTCGCCCCCGACAAGGAAGTCCCCCCGGGCGCCCCGGTCCGCTAGCATCACCGCTGCTCGGAAGCACGGATGCGGCAGGACCGCCCGGCATGTTCGAGCGAGCTCAAGGAATCCCGTCGGCCGGTCACCTGGCGTAGATGACTTCACCAGCGCGCTCGGCCCACAGACGGTTCCAGGACTCCGCGCCGGTCGGGTTCACATGGACGCCGTCCGCGGAGAGCTCCTCGGGATGCTCCTTGAACCAGTTATACGCGTCCACGATTCCCTTGCCGGTCGCCTCGTCGAAGAAGTCGGGGCAGTACTCCTTGATGAGCGGGTCGTAGATCGCCGTCACGTAAGGGCCGGAGCCGTTCTCCTCGGGCGGGACGGGCTTCGCGCCTTTGTAGGCTCGGTATGACAGGCGTGAGAGGATGGGAATCTTGCCGGAATCCTTGATCATCGTCAATATGGTGACGAGATCATCCCTCAGTTGGTCCGCGCCGCCGGGGTAGGGTCGGTTCGGCGTGACGTTGTTCCCTCCGATGTGAATGCAGACGTATTGCGCGTCGGGGTGATCCTTTAGGAAGCCGGGGAGCGCCTCTCGGAGGTGCGTCGAGTTCCAGCCGCCGACGGCGAGACTGAACATCACGGGGTCGAAGCCGGTGAATCGCTCCTTCACCATCCGCTTGAACACGCTGTTCCTGATGCTCTGGGCTTGGATGCTCGCGCCCACGGTGAGCCAGTAGTCGGGCCGCGCGACATCGAGGTCGTAGAGTCCGATGTCACTCACCTTGACCTCTGACGGCTCCGTCTTCTGCCTGAATGTGAATCTGATCCGCCACCACCCGGCCTTGCGACTGTCCAGAATGAACTTGTCGAGTTTGCCCCTTGGGAGTTGGACGGCGACCTGCTCCCAAGCCTTACCTGCGGAATCCGTCGAGCGCTCGAGAACGGCATAGACCGGCGTGTCCGTCTTGGAGACGGCGAACGTGAGTAGGAATCGGCCACCGTGGGGAAGCTTGAGGGCGAACCATTCGCTGCGCGACGGTTCGGGGCTCCAAGAGGCGTCAATGCCTCTGCTGGCGGGTGCCGGATCAGCTTCGTTGCTTGACGTGCAGAGCGCCGCTGGGATGACTCTCCACTGCCTTGTTGGTGACAGATCAGTAGCGTGTAGGGTCGCTGCCGTGAGGCAACAGAGGAGACAAGAACTGAACACGGTGTACATGCGAATGTAAATGGCTCCCTTCAGCGCGATCTCACTGTACGCTTGTTCACTACGCTGGTACGAACTTCCTCCGCCGCCAATGATAGTCTACGTGATTACTTCCACTCGAGGAACACCGTGGATGTCTCGGACATAGCCAGGGCAGGGTAGCCCTTGAAAAGACGGCGCGACGGGTCATCCGACAGGTCACGGACGATGATCTTCGTCGGTCGGCCCTCAATGGTCAGTTGGACGATGCTTCCGTCAGCCTTCGCGGCTACGACACGTCCCGCATTGGGGCTGTAGTTGGCAGGGTCGGCGGCTCCGGCAGAATCGAGGCGCTTGTCGAACTTAAGGCTGATGAGACCGGCGGAGACGTCAGTTGCCAGCAGTCGCGGCGGGCGGTCATAGATGTCTGCTGATAGGTGATATTCGTAAGCGGTGATGCCAGTCATCCCGGCCTCTACCGCCGCCTTCTCACACTCGGCGATCCACGCCGATCCTCGTCGGCAGTCCTCTCGCGAGCCGATATCGGTCTGCAGGATGATGCGCGTCCTCGGGGAGGCGGACTTCACCGCGGTGACGAACGGCCTGTACTTCAGCGGATAGTCGGCTGGAAGTTCGGGCTTCGTCCATTCGGGCCAGTCGGTCTGGATCACGTAGACATCCGGTTTGATCCCGCTGGCCAGTGCCTTCCCGTCAATGCCTTCCCACTCGCGAAGGGACTCGATTGGGTTCGGCACATCGTCGGCAATCCCCCAGACGGCAATCCTGACCTCCGGGCGCGCCTTACGGACCGCATCTATTATCTCTTTGTGGAACGCGAGGACGCTCTCGGCGCGGAAATCCACCCACTTACGGTACAGGTCCCGGTCGGTCTTGTAGTACCGAGGACTTGATTGATCCTGAAAATCAGGGATATCGCTTTCTTCGGGATTCGCCGCTAGAAACGCGGACCGACAAGAGCCGCAGAGGCATCCATACGCCACGCTCTCGGGTCCTCTGTAGGCGGGCCAGAACGGCTCAGCCATCTCAAATCCGTCGAAGGGCGCCGACTGCAGGGTCTCGGTAACCCTACGGATCTTCCAGGCGCGGTAGTCGGGATTGTTGAGACAGAGGTAGACGTATCCGCCGGCGACGCTGTCGGGCTGGCTCGCTCGCAGCACCATCTTCCAGTGCTCCCAGCCGGCGGGAAGTCCCGCAGTGCCGTACTTGCCATTGCCGAAGGAGGTGTACCAGACGGCAGTTCCTGCATCGTGACAGGCGTTGACCAGTTCGGCGTCGGGAGAGGTGTCGTCGGTCACAATGAGGCGTATGCATCGGTAGCCGTTCAATCCTATTTCCGAGGCGATGCTCTGCTTGCTGCGGTTCTGGTAGTAGACGAAGCTGGAATCCACCTGCACGGACCGGGCGAACGGGTCTCTTGTCGCCGGAGTGCAGACAGAAGGGATGCATATCGCAATTGAGATGATGGTCTTGAACACGGCTCGTCTCCAATACGGTCAAGTAATCGGTGTGAAGATTGCTCGGTAACCCGGGAATCTCTCACGAAACGTGGGAATCCACTGCTCGCCAGTGATGAGCAGCGCAGTGGAGAGTGCGTCGCAATCGGTCGCCGACGGGCCGGTTACCGCAGCAAGCCTCACTCCGGCGACGGCGCAACCCGTGTTCGGATCAATGACGTGGCCGTACTCGGAGCCGCCCACGACAAATGACTTGCCGTGCACGGCGGAAACCCCGAGTGCACAGTCGTGCAGTCCCACGACCTCCAGCGCCTGGTTCTCATGGCGAGGGTCTCGGATCGCTACGCGCCAGGTATCTTGGCCGGGCGGCGCGCCGATGCCGTAGACCGAACTCGTGCCACCGTGGATCAGTGCGCTCGTGACGCCGCAGTCCTTGAGAATATCCTTCGCGCACCCGACGGCGTATCCCTTGGCGATCGCGCCGAGATCTATAGCGGAGCCCGGGCGAGCGAACCGCAAGGTGAGGTTCTTCGTGTCGAACGTGACCTGGTCCATTCCGGACACCTCGAGCGCTCTGCTAATGGCTTCCGGGTCGGGAACGCGCCCCTCGGTGCCGGTGAAGCCCCACAGCCGGAGCAGCGGCACTATGGCGACGTCGAAAAGCCCCTCCGTGCGGCGTCTCAACTCGGCGCAGTATCTGACGAGCCGAAACACCCTCGGGTCTACGCGAACCGGCCCGCCGGCGGCAAGGATGTTGATGCGGCTGACCTCGCTCGCGGGATTGTAGAAACTCAGCTGAGCGTCGAGTCGTTTGATCTCGGCGAGGGCTTCCTCGCCGGCGGCCCGCAGTCTGGATGGTGTGTCTCCGTGTAGGGCCACCTCGAAGCGGGTCGCCATCGCGTCGAGCGATAGTCTGACTGCAGGCGCAGGCGCGTTCATGCCCGGGAGTGGTATGCAGCAAGCGACAGGTCATAGACGAGGCGTGTCGGGACACCGTGGCTTGCGGCGGCCGTCCTGCAGTCCTCATACTCCGGGGAGGCCGTTTCGAGGTCGCCGATGCGGCCGACCTTCACCCGTATTTCGCCGTAGGGCGTTGTGACCGTCTCCCATCGCCTGTCGAGGCACTTACGGGTCGCGGCGGATATGCGAACGCCGAAGGATGTCGTCTCGCTGAGTACGGCGTTGGCAACCTCGTCCGTTCGACCGATCGGACATACTGCGGTGAGGAGTACCGCAGGGCGGCCCTTTTTCATCTGGATTGGAGTCAGGTATACATCGAGCGCGCCGGCCTGGAATAGCCGTTCCGAGGTGGGCTCGTACAGCTCGGGGTTCATGTCGTCGATATTTGTCTCAACGATTGAGACCCGCGGCGCGGGATGTTCAGCCTCCTCGGAGTCTCCGACCAGTATGCGGAGGACATTCGGTGGATCGGATTCGCGTTTGCCGGCTCCGTAACCGATGGTCTCGATCCTCATTGATGGCATCGCCAGGAAGTCCACCGCCAGAGTGCGCAGGATCGCCGCACCGGTGGGGGTGACAGTCTCTCCCTCGATGCCGGCCGCGTATATCGGGACGCCTTTCAGTATCTCAACGGTGGCTGGAGCGGGCAGGGGAATCCGGCCGTGAGCGGCATCCACGAAGCCGCTGCCCATTGGAAGCGCCGAGGAGTAGACCTTCGACACGCCGAGCAGTTCAATGCCGATGCACGCGCCGACGATGTCGACTATCGCATCGACTGCGCCGACCTCGTGGAAGTGGACCTCTTCCGGCGAGTGTCCGTGGACCTTGCCCTCGGCCTCGGCCAGTCGAGTGAACATCTCCACCGCCTGTGCCTTGACCCCGTCGGATAGAAGGCTTCCCTCGATGATGCGTCGGATGGCGTTGAGTTTTCGGTGATGGTGGTTCTCCGCGATGACGACATCAACGTCGGTCGCCTCGATGCCGCGCTTCATGACCTTTGATATCCGCAGATCGAATCCGAGGTCGCCGAGTTTGGCGATCTCCTCGCGGAATGCCTGCTCCTCGATGCCCGCGTCCAGGAGCGCCGCCAGCGTCATGTCGCCGCTGACCCCGGCGAAACAGTCGAAGTATGCGATTCTCATCTCCAGCCCTTCCACCACCCGAACGCGCGCGATGCGTACATGGCTACTGTCGTCAGTCCGCTTGCCGCGATGACCGCTCCGCAGGCGATCTCGAGCTTGTTCCTGCGCGGCAAGCCGCGACCGAGCATTGCTGCTCCGCCTGCTATCATGACTACGACCAGTAATATCGCGCCAGCACCCGACGATGAAGGCACTCGTGTCGGCATCAGATCACCTGTTGATCAAGTGAGCAAAGTACCCCGCGCCGAAGCCGTTATCTATGTTCACGACAGCCACGCCCTCCGCACAGGTGTTCAACATCGAGAGGAGGGCCGCCAGTCCCTGAAAACTCGCCCCGTACCCGATGCTCGTCGGGACTGCGATGACGGGGCAATCGACCAGTCCGCCCACGACGCTCGGCAGCGCACCCTCCATTCCCGCGCAGACGATGATTACGTTCGCGTCTTCCAACCTCGACTTCTGGTCGAGAAGGCGGTGCAGTCCGGCAACCCCGACGTCGTAAACGCGCTCGACGCGGCTTCCCATGATCTCGGCAGTTACTGCGGCTTCCTCGGCCACTGGTATGTCGGCAGTCCCGGCTGAGACGACAAGTACGTACTTGCCGTCTCTGTCCTCGGCATGAGCTGACTCATCCCGGCAGACGGTAATGCATCGCGCGGATCCATGGTATCGCGCCTGCGGGATCGCCCGCGCTACGGCGTCGGCCATCTCGGGAGTGGCGCGAGTGGCCAGTACCGAAGGATGGTGCGCCGAGAGGCGGGCGAGAATCTCGACTACCTGCTCGACCGTCTTCCCCTGGCAGAAGACGACCTCCGGAAATCCCGTCCGCAGAGGCCGATGGTGGTCAATCTTTGCATACTCCAGGTCCTCGTAGGGGAGTCCGCGAAGGCGCATCATAGCCTCGTGGATGGTCAACTGCCCCGACTGCACGTCCGAGAGTATCTGTTCCAACTGGTCGTTGTGCTTCATGTTTCAGGCCCTGTTGGTCGCATCTTTCTCAACTTCTTCGAGCACTGCGTTCATGCTTCCCATGCGGTAGCCCTCCAGGTCGAGTGTTACGTAGAGATACCCGAGTTGCTTGAATCGCGGTACTATCCGTCCTCGGATCTCTTCCGAAGTGATCCGGGTCAGGTTCGCCGGCTCGACCTCGATTCTTGCCGTATCATCGTAGTGCCTGACTCTGAGCTGGCGGAAGCCGAGTCCCCGCAGGAAACTCTCCGCCTCGTCAACCCTCTTGAGAGCTTCGCCGGTGATAGCTGCGCCGTATGGAAATCTCGACGCAAGGCACGCATAGGACGGCTTGTCCCAGGTCGGCAATCCCAGCCGCTTGGACATTTGGCGAATCTCGGCCTTGGTGAATCCGGCCTCTTGGAGCGGGGCACGGGCACCAAGTTCAGCTGCGGCCCTGGCGCCCGGGCGGTAGTCATTGACGTCGTCTGCGTTCGCACCGTGTGCGACGACCGTAAGTCCGCGCTGCAGTGCGATTTCCTGTAGCTTGCGGATCAGCTCCGATTTGCAGTAATAGCATCGGTCTCTGGAGTTGCGGGCAAACTCCTCATCATTGAGTTCATCGGTACGGATGACGACCAGCGGGAAACTCAAGTCCCGGGCGAGTTCTTCGGCCTCCTCCATCTCGGAAGCCGGATAGATTTCGGAAGCAGCGAGAACTGCGAGCGCCCGTTTCCCGAGGGTGTCGTACGCGATCTTCATCAGAAACGTGGAGTCTACGCCGCCCGAGTAGGCGACGAGCACGCTGCCCATCTCGCGGATGATCTGTCTCAGACGTTCCAGTTTCTCTTGGGACACACGGGAACCCCCAACCTGCGCTGCGCCATCCAGTTCACAGGGGAAGTATACCGTGTGGGGCATCACGCGTCAACTTGGCTCAAGCAGGAGTCCCGCTCACTGCGGCGAATAGGACAGGGAGAGCGTGCATGCGCGTCAGGCAGCGCTGCCGTCTGTCTGGTGTTTTTGCGGGAGCAAAGGAGTGGCAAGATATGCCGACTGGAGATGCCGAGACCACGAGACTGGCACAGAGGGAGATCGGCCGGCGATCCATTGATACGTCGGGGCTCGATGTTCACGCGACGCACGGTGTCGTCTATCTGCGCGGTTACATCAAGTGCCTGCGCGGGCATCCCACTGACCTGAGACACGAACTCGAGGTGATCAACCGCGTCCTGCGCACGAAGCCGGGCATTCGCGAGGTGATCATTGAGGTGGACATCAGGGAGTGATGTAGATGGTTTTCTCGTTCTGGTAGATCGCCTTGCCGGCCGGAGCACCTCTTGGTTTGCGGACATACTTGCGCAAGGTGTAGTCCACCGGGACTAACGACGAATGCTTGGCCGCGCTGTGACGTGCTGCCTGCTCGGCCGCTGCGTGGAGCACTGACTGGGGTACGGCGTCGGGTCTGTTTTTCGTACGGATGATCACGTGGGCGCTTGTAATGGCCTTGGCGTGCACCCAGATGTCGTTTGGCTTGGCCGCCCGGGTGAGCAGGTAGTCATTTGCCATGCTGTTCCCACCCACGAGAATCTCCCACTCGCCGTACTGGAGCACCCTTATGCGATGGCCTTCGAAGAGAGGCTTCTGCTTGGCGGCCTGCTTAACCTGCTGAGGTCTTACGGAGATGCCCCTTGTCTCCAACTCCTGGGCGAGATCTCGAATCGCCTCGCCTGATGTGCAGCTATCCGCACGTTCGCCAAATGACGAGAGCAGCGCCATCTCATCGCGCGCTTCCTTAAGCC
The DNA here is from genome assembly GCA_017993055.1 of Armatimonadota bacterium. Taxonomy (NCBI): domain Bacteria; kingdom Bacillati; phylum Armatimonadota; species Armatimonadota bacterium. The sequence goes on along the minus strand of JAGONM010000016.1, from coordinate 17,470 downwards.
GGTCGCGTAGGGCGTCCGCGCCTGAAACCGCCTTGCGATACCTCCGGAAATATGCCTCGGCATTCTCGATTCGGCTCAGAGTCGGGTCCAGAGGAAACGTGACGAAGGCGGCCGAGGGATCGTAGTAGTCAGTGAGCGTTGCTTCCGATGCCCCATCCTCGACGGAGTCTGGCTGGGAGAGGAGAAGCTCTGCGGCTTGCTTCAAGCGCTCGGCATTTCCGGCCTCGGCAATGCTCTGCTCTAAGGTGCGGATGGTGCGCTCCTTCGATTCGGTATGATGTCTGAGCGCGGCGAAGATCGCCTCCTTGGTGTGCTCGAACTCATCTCTCGGCAACTCAGACATGTAGAAGACGTCCGCCACAAGGTTGACCGAAGGACGCTCGTGCTGATTGGCCGCCGGATACTGCGCGCTGGGTAGCGGGTAGAAACCAACCGTCTGCCCATGATCGTCGGTGATGATCACAGGATCGAAGGCGGCATCTGTCACCGAGGAGCACAGTCCTTGGAAGGCGTCCGGCAGGCCGACATCAGCGGCCCGGGCGAGGATTTCACGCGCGACGAACGGGCTCACCCCTGTGAAGGTCGCGGCGAGCCACTTGGATACAGCTTGAGGTGAGAGTTCTGAATCGCTCGGGAAGGCGGCCGCGAACAGGTCCGCAAGGGCCTGCCCAGTGGTTTCGAGCGGGTTGATCTTGTTTTGCGGCGGCGGTGGTATGTAGATTCGCCCGGGCAGGATTTCCCGGTAACGGTTTCTCGACTTCCCGATGTGCTTGATGGCGCCGAGAATGCGGCCATCACCGTTAACCAAGATAATGTTGCTGTGCCTGCCCATTATCTCTATGATCAGCGTCAGTTTCTCATCGTTGAAGGCTCTGAACTTGAGGTGCAGGATGCGGTCGAAATCTACTTGTTCAACGTTGGTAAGCCGCGAACCCTCGAGGTGCTTTCGAAGAATCATAACGAAGTCTGGCGGCGTCTTTGGGTTCTGGCGCTTAGTAGCCGTAAGATGCACTCTCGGGAAACGGGCGTCCGCGGAAATCAGGAGGCTCTGATTGCTCCCTCCCGCCCTGATTCCCAGCACCAGATCCAGCGGTTCGGGTTGATGTATGTGGTCGGTTCGGCCGTTTGCGAGTCGGGTGCTCAACTCCGAAGCGATGGCGGCGAGGATCACGCTGTCGTACGTCAGCATGCGACATTATATCATACGCGCTCCACCGAGTGTGTGTCGAGTCTAGGAGGCCGTCAGCCGTAAGCTGGCTCGGCGTGGGCGTCGGATGGGCAACTGTGGGCATACCTTTGGTCCTGGCGGTTGTCTACACAATGGAGAAGGCCGCAGGGCTGCTCGGGTAGCACGGATGGACTTCGCCGGTTTCCCCGAGAGGAGTTCACAAGCTGCCGCGGGCTCTAGGAGACCAGCCGAAGGCTGAAGGGGACATCGCCGGATTCATCGTTGAGCGTCCTGTCGTACAACTGTGCGTTAACTATGGATACGGATGCGGACGATGCCAAGGTCTGGAAGAGTTTGACCTTCTCGTCGTTGAGTGGAACGTGTTTCTCGAAGAAGAGGTTCAGTACGCCGAGTGCGAGATCGTGATATACGAGCGGTACGGATACGGCGTAACCGTCATGTCGCGCAAGCATCCTCCACGGCAGGAATTCGACGTCGGTATGGACGTCATCAACCACACATATGCGCTTCTCTCTGAACGCCCTGGCGGTGTGGCCGGCGAAGAACGCCGGACGCCCCTCACCCTCAACGTGCTGGGGACTCCTGGGCCTCAGCGGCGATTCAGGAAGGCCGTAGGTCACTTCTGTAGTCAGCGTCTCACCGCTGTCGTCCGAGAGCATTACAGAAGCGAACTTCGCCGAGAGCATGCTTGCCGTGTCTGACACGAGGGCCAGCAGTACGACTCGGAGGTCCAGGGTGTTGGTCAGGCGCGAAGACATGTAGTGAACAGCTTCCATATGGCGTATGCGTGCCTGCGAATCCGAGTATGAGGCACCGAACTGGATACCCAGTTCCGTCAGCAGGAACATGAGCCCTACGGCCAACAGCGCATGAGCTGACCACCACGCGGAGTCGTATGCGGAGCTCGAAACTCCTTGCGCAGCGCCTGCCAACACTGCAACACCAAGAAATGGCATCAGTCGCGCGCTCAATTCATCCTCTCTGCGGGTGTAGTTGCGAGCGTGAGCGGCCAGGGCAGACAAGGCGGCCGCGGTAGTCACTAGGCCGATCCCGCGACCGGAGGATGCGATCTGCAGAAACGAAGCAAATGAGTTCTGGACCGCAGTGGGCAACACCATCCGCAGGTGGAACCAATGCGGGTCAACGGTGAGCGGCACGGCAAGGAGGCACAGGGAGAGTACAAGCGCGCCCGCGATCGTGCGCTTCCCTGCGCGAGTGTAGTCCTGTTCGGACGAGATTCGCGTCGTGAACGCCGCGGCCATCAGCAGTGCGTACCCGGCAATACTCCAACTGTGGGCAAAGCGCATGGCGAGCACGTGAACGTTGGAATCGGGATCGTGGGTCAGCGCTGATATGACGGCGTGCACGAACCCCCCCAGAGAGATGCCGCCGAATGCAAGTGCGGCAAGCAGGAGCCGCCGCTCACCGGTGACTCCGAACTGCACCCAGAGGCAGTACAGAATGCATATTCCCAGCAGCACGCCGTAGCCCTCCAAGAACGCGTGCGCGGCGCGACCGGGGTATATCCCCCTGGAGGCATGAAGAAGCATGGCCCCAGCCGACACAACTGCGAGCATTGAGATGAGCAATAGGATGCGCTTGGCGGTCGCTGCAGGCGGCGACGGCAGGTGCGCCGTTTCTCCTGCGTCGCTGCGTTTGCATGCTCTGGGCTTGTCGGTCCGAGAAGGTTGGGATTCCACTTGCTCGCCCCTGCTCTCGGCGGAGAGAATAGTGCTAGTTGTATTATGGGCCGGAGGGTGCGGTTCTTTAGTGTTGGGAAAGACAAGAGCCCCGGCGACAGTGGCCGAGGCTCTTAGAAACCGCGTGTGCGCCCAAGGTGCTGCTACGGCATGCCGGGGAGCATGATCGGCATATTGACGTTGCCGAGTCCCATTCCTGGCAGGTATGCTCTGGCCCTCTCCATGGCTTCAGCGGCGACATCCGGCGCGACACGGTCGGGTGTCTGACCGCGAAACTCGGACATGAACTGAGCCATGAACCTGGATACATCGGGAGGCCGCGCCCGCTCAGCCGCCTCAAAGGCGACTTCCCGGTCCATGGCGTATACCATGAAGAGAGTCTCCCAGGCCGACCTGGACCTCGGCTCGTTCTTGTAGACCGACGGCATCACTACGGTGATGGTGTTGCCGTCAACAGTTTTGTACCTGAACTTGATCATGGCAAAGGTCCTGCCGTCCCAAGCTCTTCGGACCCTCGTCGCCACGGATCCTGATATAGCGCTGGAGAAGGATATTTGAGGTTCCGCCACGGCAGGAGCCCCTTGAGCAGGTGCAGCAGGACTGCCCCCGGCTGCCGGAGTCGCCCCGGGAGCAGTTGTGCCGCCGGCAACAGTGGGAGGGGGCGTCTCAACGGGTTGCTGCTGGGCAGATATCTGCTGAAGCCCAAGCACCAGACTGCAGACGCCTATCAGTACGATAGCCGCCGTAAGCCATGCCCAGTTCGTTCGAATGCTGCATGCCATTCCTCTTATTCCTCCTGTCGGTCCTGGATGTGAACTACCGTGGCAAGAGTCGAACCCGTGCAACTTGATAGCGCAATTCCAAGAGCATATTACCTCATGGGTGCGCGATTGTCAACGCTTGGACGCTGGTTGTTCAGCTGTTAGACGGACACACCGAGTCCTCAGGTTCCCGCTACACCTGGGATGTCGAGCGCCCGCCTGAACTCCAGCAGTGTGGAGGCGTCAGTCTCAGCGCAGAGTGCTGATTCGAGCAGGCGTCTTGCCCGCTCGGTACCTATCCGTCCGAGAGCCCATGCCGCGTGTCCTCGGACGATCGGCGCAGGGTCGGCCAGTGCGTTCTTAAGTTCGGATACCGCGATCGGATCGCCGATGTTACCCAAGGCTACCGCGACGTTGCGGCGGAATCGGGTCCGGCGTATCCACCCCGCGGTCGTTGGGTGCACGAGGCATGCAAAGTCCGCCAGTCCGATGTTGAGCAGTGAGAGCAGATCGGGATGGGTTCCGAGACCCGCGGTGGGACGGAATGCCTCGAGGTTGCCGGGCTCTGCATGCCGGTTAAGCGGACATTCGCTCTGGCAGTTATCGCACCCGTAGATTCGTGTCCCCATCTTCTCTCGCAGCCAATGAGGGATGGAGCCCTTCGACTGCGTGACCTGCGATAGGCAGATCCGCGTATCAACGGTGTACGGTGCGCTGATAGCACGGGTCGGACATGCCCTCACACACTCTTCGCAATCGCCGCATATGTCGACGGGTGCGGGCTCGTCCGGCTCGAGCTCGAGATCGGTGACAAGTTCTCCTAGAACGACCCATGAGCCGTAGTTGCCGACAGAGACACATGTGTTCTTCCCGCGCGACCCGATTCCCGCTCTGATCGCCGCTGATCGGTCGGCGATCGGCCCGGTGTCGGCGTACGCGCGTACCTCTGGGTGTCCGCCGACCTCCGCCTGAATCCTGGCTGCCAGGACCCCCAGCCGCTCCTGCAGGACCTTGTGGTAGTCGAGACCGCGGGAGAATCGGGCCATCCGCCCTTTTGGTGCGCCGGACCTGTCGGACTCGTCTGACTCGTCGGACAGATACGATAGTGCCACTGCGAGGATCGATTTCGCGTTGGGCAGGCTCTGCAGGGGATGCGTACGAAGACGGATGAGGTCGAGATCGTAGTCCGATCCTTCGAGCAGGCCGAGCTCGTATCGTTCGCGGAGCACCTGCTCCGATTCCAAGAAAGGGTCTGGGCTCGTGATCCCGACCGCGTGGAAGCCGACCTCCCGCGCCAGACTCTTCACTCGCTCAGTCAGGCTGGCCATCGGTAATCAACCATCTGCTGCGCATCTCTTCAGGCCATAGTGATACGTCTCGTCGCAGAAGGCCTCGAGGCTCTCGATCGGGCAGTCGGCGGTTATGCCGTTGCCTGCGGTGATCATCAGTCGGCCTTCCTTCGGGCGCCAGTAGGTGTCGATGAGATACCGGATCTCCACACGGACTTCCTCTGGTGTGCCCCAGGGGATCACCTGCTGCACGTCGAGCCCGGCCCAGACGCAGATGTTCTGGCCGAACCGCTCGGCGATCACCTGGTCATCCATTGTGTGCTTCTGGATCGGGTGCAGAACATCGAGCCCCGCGTCGATCCAGTCCGGGATGAACTTCTCGACGTTTCCGCAGCAGTGCAGCCAGAAATGCATGTCCAACTCGTGCGCCTTGGCAAACAGTTCGGCGTAGTAGGGCAGGAAGAACTCGCGGAAGATCTCCGGCGAGAAGAACGGTCCGGTCTGAGTGCCGAGGTCGTCGCTTGTGAAGATGCCGTCGATGCCGGCCTCGTGCCTCGCGCGCTCCATCATGCGCAGGTAGAAGTCAGTCAGCGCGCGGAAGAGCCGGTGGACGCTCTCCGGATCGGTGTAGTAGTCCATCAGCGCGTTCGTCATGCCGCGCATTGACCAGTGGCGCTCGAAGTAGCAGAACCAGAAGTTGCCGAGCATATACCGCCCGTCCGACACGATCCCCGCCGGGATCAGCCCGGGGTATTCGGGACTCGGCCAGTTCTCCAGAATCGCATCGAGCAGCGACCAGTCGGGGATTGCCATCTTCGAGTCGATCGCGCCGCCGCAGTCGATGTCGGGGTCGCTGTAGTTCATCCAGCGGTACTCGGGATCGTCCTCGGGGGCGTCGTACATCCCGGGCATGCGGATTCCGATCGTCTGGACGTCCATCGGGTAGGTCGCCAGGATGTCTCTCGCTCGCCGCTCCTGCACGCCGAACCTCGCGGGGTCGGTCCAGAAGTGCACCATCATCGGCACGCGCGGCGCGACCGAGCACCCCTCGATTACCGAGGCGGTTTCATGTCGAGTGAGTGGGGCGTAGCTCATCGATCCAACTCCTGCTTCGCTGCGGCAACGATCTCGTTCATCGCTCGATCCAGATATGGCGAGACCGGCTCCGGGACGTGCGTGCGGAGGATCTCCTCCTTGCGGGCACGGCAGCGCTCCTGCATCGAGGTTGCGCCGGCATCGAGCCACGCCTGGTAGTAGTCGCGGTCGAGCAGGCGTGGGAAGTACAACTCCCGGCGGAAGTGCTCGGCGGTGTGCTCGCGGTCGATGAATGTCCCGCCCGGACCTGCTTCATCGATCACGTCGAGGCCGAGTGCCTCATCGCTCAGATCGATCGGACGCATCGTGCTCTCCACGAAGGCGATCACCTCGTGCTGGAGCATCAGCATGTCGAGCGACGACGCCTGATCGACGCCGCTGATCCCCATGTGGCCGAAGACATCCGCTCCTGTCGCCGCTCCGAGCGCCAGGGTGATGCCAGCCTCCATGCCGGCTTGGGCATCGGCGCACTTCGAGTCGGTCAGCCCGACGTTGATGTAGACCGGCAGGCCGTAGTGCTTGCCCATCTGAGTCATCGCCACCCCGAAGATTGCCTGCTCGGGGCCGCTGAATATCATCTGGGTCGTGCGCATGTCGAACGCATGGCAGATTCCGCTGTAGCAGACCGGCATGCCCGGGCGGATCAGCTGGGTTATGCAGACTCCCGCGAGAATCTCGGCGCTCTCCTGGGCGATCGTTCCGGCTATAGTAGCCGGCGCGGAGAGGCCCATCTGCGCCATCGGTCCGATCGGCACCGGGAGGTTAAGGCGCGCGGTCTCGAAGAGCAGATCGATCCCGTTGTAGGGGAACCGCAGCGGGCTGATCGGCTCAAGGAACGGGTAGCAGACCGGGAACTTGGCAGCCTCATATTCGCTGCCACGGAGCGCGATCATCATCTCGATGAGGTACTTCGCCGATGCCCGGTCGTGAAACCAGAAATGGATCGGCTTGGTCGTATTGCGGATCATCGTCGCCATGACCTCGACGCACCGGTAGCTGACCGGCGTCTCGTGCGGATCGGCCATCGCGCCTGGCATGGTAATCTGGTCGAGCGCGTCGGCGAAGCGGGCGGCGGTGGCGACATCGTCCATGGTGACGAACCGGCGCCGTCCGTGAAGCTCATCGACCCAGTAGGCTTCCCCCGCGATCGAGTTGTAGTTCCGCTTGCCGACCCCGAACTCCGCTCTGCGTGAGAGATCACGGCCGTAGAGGGTGAACTGCTTTCCGGCTTGGTCCAGGGAATGCATGACGAGATCGGCGGGGATGCGCACGATCTGCTTTGCCCAGTCCACCTGCGCGCCTGCGTCGGCGAATCGGCTCAGCACTTCCTGATGCGGAATGTGCACGCCGGTCCGCTCGAGTATCGAGAGCGATGACTCGTGTGCGCGGATGATTTGGCTTTCGGACAGGACTCTCGCTATCATCTAGTCTCTCTGAACTGGGGCAGGTACTCCGCTTGGGTCGCGAGGAGTTCGTCCGCGAGTTTCTCGGCGGTCTCCATCGACTCGACCGCTCCATCAAGGACGAGCGCCTGGATGAACTTGTCCCGGCTGCCTTCGAGCGCTGCCTCGACCGTCGTCTCGACCCACGCGAGCCGCGTCGCCAGCGTGCCGACGATGCCGGAGGGCAGCGGAGGCTGGGCGATGGGGTGCATACCCGAGCCATCGGCCACACATGGACCCTCTACAATGGCATCCTTCGGGAAGTTCGGGACCTGTCCGGTGTTCGGCAGGTTGGCCGAGTAGGTGCGCCCGGCGTCGGTCCGGATGCTCTCGATGATCTCCATGACCTGCTCGTGCTCGCCGCCGATCCGCTCGAAGAACTCCTCCCCGAGCGGTTCTTTCGACGCGGCGACCTCCTTCATCTCGTCGAAGATCCGGTCACCAGCGGCGATCGTGCCCTCGAAGCTGAATGCATCGCCCCCCAGCTTCTTGCCATAGTAGTCGCCGGTGCGGAAGAACTGCGGGAAAAACTCGGTGATGTGCCGGTCGAGCACCGCAGGAAACGCGCCGAAGAGCTTCATCATCTGCCAGGTGAACACGTCGATCGCGTCCGGTCCGTGCTCGCCGAGTTGCCCGACCCGCTCATCGGCGATCTGAAGCAGCTTGGGCATTGCGTCCTGACCGTCGATCCTGACATCGGTGAACCACGTGAGGTGGTTCATCCCGACGGCGGCGTAGTTGATCCGCGTGGGATCGGCTCCCAGCACTTGGGAGAGGTGATGCGCGACGTGGAAGACGCCGTGGCAGAGGCCGACCATGTTCGCGCCGGTCGCCTTGCGGACGCCCCTGCAGACCGGGCCCATCGGGTTGCCGTAGTTGAAGAGGAGCGCGTTCGGGGCGAGATCGAGCACGTCCTCGGCGATGGAGACCATCGAGGGGATCATCCTAAGCGCCCGGGACGTCCCACCGGGCATGACACTGTCACCGACGGGCTGATAGATGCCGTACTTGCGCGGGATGAAGACATCCTGCTCCCACGCGCGTCGTCCGCCGACGCCGATGGTGCAGATCACCGCCGTCGCGCCGGGGAGGACATCCCGACGGTCGAGGAATGCGCTCAGGGTGATCGGTGACTTCCGCGCCTCGATCATCTTGCGGGTCAGGCCCTCTGCGACCTCAAGCGCCTCGGGGTCGATGTCGACCAGCGCCAGATCGCACTCCTGGCCGCGCTGGATCAGGTCCGCAACCATCCCTCGCGTGAACATAGCGCTTCCGGCGCCGATGAGAACGTACTTCTCCTGCACTCTTCCCTCCTGGATGCCTGGTTCAAGATAGAGGGGATGGAGTACAACTCCATCCCCGACTTCGGCTGCCTTTCTGTGTGGTCGTCGCCTACAGGACCGACTTGACCGCCGCGACGATATCATCCCGCTTGGGGACGACAGCGTCCTCGAGCGGCTCGCTCATCGGGATCGGGACGTCCTTGCCCGCCAGGACTACCGGCGGGGCATCGAGGTAATCGAAGCAGAGCGTGCCGTCTGCGAATCGGTACTCGCTCACGTCGCGGACGATTTCCGAGCCGATGCCGCACCGGACGAACCCCTCGGAGACGGTGATCAGGCGCCCTGTCTTCTTCACCGAGTTCGCGATCGTCTCGACATCGAGCGGTTTGAGCGTACGCGGGTCGATGACCTCGACGCTGATGCCCTCCTTCTCCAGTTCGAGCGCCGCATCCATTGCGAAGTGAAGCTGCCTCGAGTAGGCGACGATCGTCGCGTCCGTGCCCTTGCGCTTGATGTCGGCCACGCCAAGCGGAATGATGTAGTCGTCGGTCGGGACCGGACCCATCACACCGCTGTAGAGGACCTTGTGTTCGATGAAGATCACAGGATTGTCGTCCCGGATCGCGGCCTTCAGGAGCCCCTTCGCGTCGTATGGTGTCGAGGGCATCACGACGAACAGACCGGGGATGTGGACGAGCCATGCTTCAAGACTCTCTGAGTGGTGGGCCGCTATACTTCGTCCGACGCCGCCTTCCGTTCTCAGAACCGTCGGGACCTTCGTCTTGCCGCCGAACATGTATCGATTGTATGCCATGTTGTGAACGATCTGGTCGGATGCGATGGTTAGAAAGTCAATGTACATGATCTCTGAGATCGGCCTCATGCCGCGCATCGCCGCCGCCGCCGCCGCCCCCGCTACCGCCGCTTCGGAGATCGCGGTGTCAATCACTCGCTCGGGACCGAACTCGGCGTAGAGCCCTCGGGTCGCCGCGTATGCGCCGCCGTAAAGTCCGACATCTTCGCCCATTATGAACACAGTCTTGTCGCGCTTCATCTCATCTCTCTGGGCGTCAACTATCGCCTGGCCGAAGGTGATCACCGGCATGCCGAACTGGGCCTCGAACTTGGTCGTGGTATCCTTGTTCAGCTTCGGGAGCGCGGTCTTCGCAACCTGGTCCGACTGCTCGCGCAGGAATCGCCGGATATCAGTCTCCATGGCGTTGATCTTCTCAGCAATCGGCCTCTCCTGCGCCTTCTGAGCTTCCCAGACCTCAACGTTCTTCGGCACGTAAACGTCGTCGTACAGCTCGCTGGGATCGGGGTAGGGGCTGTCCGAAGCAAACTTGGTTGCCTTCTCGATTGCATCGAACGCCTTGTCTTTGATGGTGTCGAGATCAGCCTCTGTCAGAACGCCGGCCGCTTGGAGCCTCGCGCGGAAACAGTCCACGGGGCACTTGCACTTCCACTCGGCCTCTTCGTCCTTCGTTCGATAGATGCGCTGGTCGCTGATCGAGTGCCCGAACCAGCGGTATGTCTTTGCCTCGATGAGCGTCGGTCCACCGCCCTTGCGGGCCCGTTCGACCGCCTTGCCCACCGCCTCGCGGACCGCGATGACGTCCATGCCGTCCACTATCTCGCCCGGAATCCCATAGGCGCAGGCGCGGTCGGCCACGTCTTGTATTCTGGAGGCCGTCCCGGCCTCGTCCACCGACTTCTCGTTGAACGGGACTGACATGCCATAGAGGTTGTTCTCGCATATGTAGACGATGGGGAGGCCGCCGAGCATTGTTGCGCCCATGTTGAGCGCCTCATGGAAGCTTCCCGTGTTGCTCGCGCCGTCGCCGAAGAAGCAGAGGACGACGTTGTTCGTGCCCTTGAGCTTCTCGGCCAGAGCAGCCCCTGTCCCGATTGGTATGTTTCCGCCGACGATCCCGGTCGAGCCGAGGTTGCCTTTTTCGACGTCCGCGATGTGCATCGAGCCTCCGCGCCCCTTACAGTATCCGGTCGCGCGGCCCATGAGTTCGGCCATCATCTTGTTCCAGTGGTCCTGGCGCTCGGCCTCGTCCTTCGCGTGCCTCACTCCGATCGCGCCGCAATGACCGTGGCCTCGGTGTGTGCTGGCGATCACGTCGTCCAACTCCAGCGTCGAGATCGCGCCGACCGCGACCGCTTCCTCACCCGCATACAGGTGTGAGGCCCCCTTTATCACGCCGAGTTTCAACAGCTCGGCGACTTTCTCTTCGAAGAATCGTATCTCATACATCTGGCGCAGGAAATCAGCGAGAGTCTCTTTCCCGAGATCGCCAAACGCGCTGGACGTGCTCTTTCGTGTCTTAGCCATAGTGAACTCCTCTGATCGGCGGAACGAGGCCGCGAATAGGTTCGGTAGAACGGCCCGGCCGCAGTGCAGTGCTGTTGCGACAGGCTGCCGGAACAGAGCTATTCTAAGGGTTCATGCCGTGCTGCGTCAACCTGGAACTATCTGGGAAGACGGTATCCGGCGCACACACATTCAAAAGGCAGGCATCGCAGTCCGATGCCTGCCGTAGGACCGGCGAAGAAGCCCTGTGATTCGGATAGCGCCTAGTGAGATTGCAGGTCTCTAGCCATGATCTGGGGGTAGATGCCGTAGTCGCTTCCGACTCTGCACGAGACTACTCCGGTGACAACGCTGTACCGGCCAAGGACCGCGGAGTCCCCTGCGCCTGTCCAGATCTTGACGCCGCTGTTCGCAGTATCGTCCCGGAGTCTGCTCCCATCGTCGAGGTAGAAGCCGTCCGGCAGCACCGCCGTCACCTTGCCGGCAACGGAAACCAGTAGGCCGACGTTGTTCAACCCTGCGGCTCCGGCCATCCCGGGAGCATAGCTGCCGAACGGACTGCCGCCGACCCACCTGTGGTTCATCATCAGCGGCTCGACGGTATCTCCGATGACCCCGGGCACGATCTTGCAGAAGACCAGCGCTCTCTCGCAAGCGTTCACCAGTCGGATGCGGCCGGACACTTGGACCGTGTAGTTTGGCGCAGGGCCTACCGCGGACTCTACCCGGATGCCGGAAGCTCGACTACAGTCCTGCATGTAGAACGCCGCGGCAAACTTGGAACTCACGCTCGCGGTCGGAATCGATACCGGAGTGTTATTCGGGAGACCCTTGGCTTCCGCTATGCTCGAAACCGCGTACGCGACGGTGACGCCCGAGGAAGACATCGGATTGGAGACAAGGCCGAAGTCGTTCACGGCACGCACCGAGATATAGTAGGTTGACCCGACGGTGAGTACAAGTCCCGTGATAGTCGCGGAGGTCGCAGTACCTGAGCTAGTCCAGCTCTTTACGTTGACCGATCCGGGCGACGTGCCTACGGCATAGTCATACCGCGCGATGCCGCTTTCGGGCTCGGCGGCCGCCCACGATGCCTCCAGGACTGTGGTGGATGTGGTGTACAGATCGTCGCTCACGGACGTCATTACGGGCGCGGTGGAGTCGGCGGATCCCTTGAACACCCACTTCACAGCATCGGCGCTGACATACCTCGTATCCAAGGACAAAGTAGTGAGTTCGACGTATCCGCTGGTGCCCGCTTGGAAGGGCAGGTGCTGGCCGATGAGAAACCAACCACCTTGGTTCGGTGTGACGGAGTATTGGTCCTGAAAGCTCGTCACGCTGCCGTTGTGGTAGTAGGTGGTGTATGGAGCGGCGTTGTTTCGGTTGGTGCCCTTCTGATAGAAGGCATATACGTCATAGTACCCAGCGACGGCAAGATTTGGCGTCCACCGACACTTGCGGGTGACGCTCGACTCAGTCAACGAGCCGTCGCCCGCTCGATAGAGGTAGTTTGTGCCGATCTTGGGCACCTCGGCGACCGACCCGACCGACCAGGCGTTGCCGCCGGGAGAAGTGTTGGTCCATCCCGGATCGAGGTTGTCTATGATGACGTCCTCCGTCGTGGAGGCCGTGATGAAGGTGGCGTCGATCGTCTGCGCGCTTCCGTAAGTATTGGCGCTGACACATTGGTAGTGATATGTCGTCAAGGGCGTGAGGCCGGTTACCGTCACGGCATGCGAGGTTGTGCTTGAGTTTGAATCCGCCGCCTGGCTGCCGTATGAGGACGTGAGGCCGTAGTTGACCAGTCCGCTGCTCGCCACGTTGGTCGTCCACGCGATCGTCGCGGTCGTTGCGGTGGTCGCGACCATCGGCGTGGCAATGATACTCGGGGGACCGAGGGTGGTAAACGTGTAGTCCGCTGACGTGCTGGATCCGTTTGCATTGGCCGAGATCACTCTGTAGTGATAGAGGGTGCTCTGATTCAGCCCGGTGAGCGCCACGGAGTGGGATGTCACCTGAGTGATGTCCAGGGAACTCGAGCTACCGTATGCTGATGTCGTGCCGTATTCGACCTGGCTCGAGGACACGAGGTTGGTGGTCCAGGTGATTGTGGCGGCATTGTTGGTGACGCCTGTAGCCTGCACGTTCGAAATCTGCGGTACGGGCTGGTCGCCGAGAGTCAGATTCCGGACGTACATATTGCCCGTCACCTCACCGACAGCGACCGTCACCAGAGACTGGGCGTTGGGATATCCGGACTTGCTCGCGGTAACCGTATAGCTTCCCGGCATCAGGTCGATGAAGGCATAGAAGCCGGTGCCGTCGCATATCATAGATCTGCTATCGGGGCCTGCGATCGTCACGGTCGCGCCGTCTACCCACTTGCCGTCCGCCGCAGAGGTGACTGTGCCGCTGACATGTCCCTTAGCCGGGCTCGTCTTCCACGGCATGCTCGGTATGCTGGCCCACGCAGGTGTGACCTCCGATAGGAGCAGAGGCTCCCAAGCATCCCAGGTGCCGCCCGTCCAGGGCGCGCGGTAGGAATAGCCGCACCAACCGTCAGCGTAGTTTCCGGCAGGTGATGCCGTACGTGTCATCAGCAGTTCCTCTATGGCATCGTTGACATCCACGTTATGGTATACGCCCACTCCGACAATCATATGCCGGTTGAACTTGCGATCCTTCTCGAAGTTGATCCACCGCAGATAGTCGCCAGGAAGGAGAGCGAGATCGTAGTAGGTCATGGGGATGCCCATGTCCACGATGCCTTCCTGCATCCAACTGTCCCAGTCCGAATAGACATCGTAGTACGGACGCGTCGCCATAAACGCGGCTCGGGTCGAGGCCGTGGGGGAGGGGTTCCAGGTGACGAAGGATCCGGATATCTTGACCTGGGGCTTGACCGATTGTACCTTGGCATAGACACGCCGCACTAGCGCCGTCACCTGATCTCGGCGCCATTGCTGCCACTGCTCGTTTGTATATGCGGGTTGACCGGTCAGATTGTAGCGTGCGTTGTACCGGGCTACACTCGTCGGGTTGTATCCTTCGGTGTTCCCTTGGAAACGAATGTAGTCATAGTGCAGGCCGTCGATGTCGAAGTTGGTCACAAGGTCCATGCAGACGTCGGTGAGGTAGTCGAGGCACAGCGGATGCCCTGGGTCGAAGGCTCCGGCATCTACCTCTGATCCCGAGGAGTTACGAGTAGGCCAGTAGTTGTCCAGATTTATCAGGCTGCCGGTCGGCGGATCGTTGTGAGCCTCATAGACCGCTCCTCCAGCCGTTCGGAACGGAACGATCCAGCAGTGGACCTCGATGCGCTGCTTGCCGCCGGTGGTATCATGCGCGGCGTTGATCATAGCCTGCAGCGCGTTGAAGTTGGCAGGGCTCAGGCCGGAGAAGTACGGCTCGCCCATTCCGGATGGATAGCAGACATCGGAGCGCCGACGCACCTGCACCACCACCATGTTGCAGTTGGCCTCTCGAATATCTCCCTTCTGCGTGGCGCTGCCTACGACTCCCAGCAGCTTGTCCACCTGAGATTGGTCGAGGAAGCCGGGTCCCCACGCGTCAACCCACCATGCTCTGTACTCATCGGCCGTAGCCGTAGATGCTCCGGACAAGCAGAGCGCTAATACGGCGGACACTACGATGATCTGTAACACTGAACTCGTTCTGGTCATTTCCTCTGCCCCTTGAGAGATTATCAGGATGGAACGACAACGGTCAGCATGAACCGTCTCCCGCCAACGTCCTACAAAGATTCTAGGCGATATACACCATCCGGTCAAGGACGCTGGCGATATTCAGGTATTATTACCGGGTATGGGAAACTGCGACCCGGCGTGGAAAAGGCAGGCGGTACGATGACCGCCTGCCTCTGTCATTCAGCAGGAGTGTCGCGTCAGGCTCATATTCTAGCGGCTAAGGACATCACCACTCAGAATCTGAGCGTAGATCGCATCGCCCGTGCCGGTTCGGCACGAGACGACACCGGTCACTAAGTAGTACTGATTCAGAGTCGCCGAGTTCGGCGCGCCTGTCCAGACTTTGATACCATTGTTCCCCGAGTCGTCCTTGAGCCCTGCGCCGTCATCCAGGTAGAACCCGTCCGCCGTCAATGCTGTCACTCTACCGGCGAGGGACACCAGAAGACCGACGTTGTGCACTCCGATCCCGCTGGTCATCCCAGGAGTGTGGGACCCGAAGGCCTGTCCGCCCGCAGCCGTAGTCCGCACGAAGAGCGGCTCGACGGCCGTGGCGATATTGCCGGCGACTATCTTGCAGTCTGTAAGGGCTCTCTCGCATCTGTTGACCAGGGCAAGTCGGCCGAACACCTGCACTGTGTAGTTCTTGCCGGGAGCGTTGCTCGATTCGACGCGGATGCCGGACGCCCTGTCGGCTCCCTGCATGTAGAATGCCGTTGCGAACTTCTCGCTTACACTCGTGACGGGTATCGCCACCGGCGTCCCATCGGGCATTCCCTTGGCTTCGGCGATGCTTGAGACCGAATATGCTACGGTCACTCCATCCGAGTTGACCGGGTCCGAAACGAGTTGCTGGTCGTTGACGGCTCGTACTGATACAAAATACGTTCCCCCGACGGCCAGGTTCAGACCGCCGATCGTGGCGGACGTTGCGTTGCCGGCGCTTGTCCAGCCCTTGAGGTCGGCAAGCCCCGGGAACGATCCCACCGCATAGTCGTAGCGGACAATCGTTCCGTCGGGCTCGGTCGCCGACCAGGAAGCATTCAGGCTGGTCGTGGAAGTCGTGTACTTCTCGTCCTCGACCGAGGTCATTATCGGTGGAGTTGTGTCCGCGGCTGACTTCAGAACCCACTTGGCGGCGTCTGCACTCACCAACTTGGTGTCGAGGGACATCGTAGTGACCTCGACGTATCCGCCGGTGCCGGCCGCGAACGGCAGATCCTGTCCGATAAGGAACCAGTCGCCTTGGTTTGCGAGAGTCGAATACTGGTTCTGTACGCTGGTTACGACCCCACCGCTGTAGCATACCTTGAAGGGCGCGCTCTCGTTTCGGTTGGTGCCCAACTGATAGAACACATATACGTCGTAGGTGCCGGCGGCTGGGATATTCGGGGTCCAGCGGCACTTCCTTGTGGAAGCTATCTCCGACAGCGAACCGTCACCGTTCCGATAGAGATAGTTCGTCCCGATCTTGGGAACTCCGGCCACCGAAGCGATGGTCCACGTATTCGATGGGTTGGTGGACGTGTTTGTCCAACCCGGATCGGTGTTGTCAACGATGATATCGCTGGACACGGCCGCCGTGCTGAATGTCAAGTCCGCGGTCTGCGCTGTCCCGTAGGCATTGGTCGAACTGCACGTGTAGTGGTAGAGCGTCGTCGGTGTCAGCCCTGTGATAGTCACGGAATGGCTGGTCGTACTTGTGTTCAGGTCTGAGGCCTGACTGCCGTAGGAGGATGTCAGACCGTAGGTGACCACTCCGTTGGAAGGCCAGTCTGTAGTCCAGGTGATCGTTGCGGAACTCGCTGTCGTGCTTGCCACGGGTCCGTTGGTTATGGTCGGCGGCCCGAGTGTTGTGAAGGTGTAATCACCGGAGGTTGCCGTGCCGTTCACGTTCGCCGAAATCACCCGGTAGTGGTACGGCGTGTTCGGGGCGAGTCCGGAAAGGGCGACGGAATGAGAGGTCACCGGCGTGCCGTCCAACGGGGTCATGCTCCCGTAGGCGATGGTCGTTCCGTACTCAACGCGGCTCGACGAGGCCAGGTTCGTCGTCCATGTGATCGTTGCGGCAGCACTCGTCAGCCCGGTGGCCTGCACGTTCGATATTACAGGCACCGGGGTCTCGCCCAGCGAGAGATCGGTCACGTACATGTTGCCTGTGACCGATCCGAGCGCCACGACTACGGATCTTACGCTGCTCGGATATCCCGACTTGCTCGCGGTCACCGTATAAGTCCCGGGGGTCAGGTCTATGAAAGCGTAGAACCCCGTGCCGTCGGTCAGCATCGTGCGGCTCTCCGGTCCGGTGATCGAGACGGTCGCCCCGTCTACCCACTTCCCATTGGACGCGTAGGTGACCGTACCGCTGATGTGCCCCTTGGTCGGGCTGCTCTTCCACGGCATGTCGGGTACGTCGTCCCACGTCGGCGTCACCTGCGAGACCAGCGTCGGGCTGAAGCCTGCCCATGTGCCGCTGGCGTACGGGACCCGGTATGAGTAGCCGCAGAACCCGGCGGCGTACTTGCCGGCCGGCGAAGCGTTCCGGGTCTGCTGGATCTCCAGGATCGCGTTCGAAAGCGAGTTCAGGTAGATCCCGGGCCCGATGATCGCCTGCCGGTTGAACTGGCGGTCCTTTATGAAGTTCATCCACCTCGTCCAGTCGCTCGGGTAGGTGGCGTAGT